>JAOUOD010000002.1:0-300000 GCA_029880545.1 Gammaproteobacteria bacterium
CGGCTTCCAGCTCGTTCAGGCGCTTCATCAGTGACGCATCCATACCCCCGTATTTGGCTCGCCACTTGTAGAAAAGCGCACTGCTCATGCCATGTTCCCGGCATAATTCGGGTACCGGTGTACCGGCTTCAGCCTGTTGCAGAATCCCCAGGATCTGGCTGTCGCTGTATCGTGATTTTCTCATGGGGAATCTCCTCTTGTGTAATTATGAGAAAATTCCACTTATGATGACAGTTAATTTTGGGGGTGATTACCCTTTCCTCCCCTTCTGTCCGCATCCTGGGCAAGACCCGTATTAGCCGGAAAGCGGGTCAGCCTGTTCGAGCCCGAGTCGCGTCTATTGCGACCGGCGAGTTCTGACCACGCTTTGCCCGGCTAATGGGTCGATGATCAGGATGGTTGCGGACAGCGGGGCGTCGTTTTCTTTCGTCCATTTCTTTTGGACGAGCAAAAGAAATGGACTCGTCGTTTGGGGGCGAAACCCCATTAGTACGCTGCGTAGCAGCAAAAAGAAAAAATCCCTGGATTCCTGAACGCATAGAACCACTTCGTGCTTCATTATGCGCACCTTCACCTCCGGTTCCAGGCGTGCACAAGAATGACAACAACGGGCGAAATGACAGACGAGGCCGAAACAACAGCTCGACCGAACTCCCAAAGATGAAACATCAAACCTTGGTAAGGCTCTCCCGCCAATCATCACTCGGCGCAACACGCCCCAGCAACAACCGTCGTCCGACTTCGTTTTCGTAGAAGCCATGATCATGCAACAAGGGTTCAGCTTCATAGGCCCAGACGGCGCCATCGGCATCGGTGGCGATCCAGCGGGCCCAGGCGGGAAGTTCTGTATCGAACCGGGGTGTGGTCACACCAGCTGCGGGATCAGGTTTTTGGCAGGGTGACGCCGGTCTGGCCCTGGTACTTGCCGCCACGATCCTTGTACGAGGTTTCACAGACCTCGTCGGATTCAAAGAACAGCATTTGCGCCACGCCTTCGTTGGCGTAGATCTTGGCCGGTAACGGTGTGGTGTTGGAGAACTCCAGGGTCACGTGACCTTCCCATTCCGGCTCCAGCGGTGTGACGTTAACAATGATGCCGCAACGGGCATACGTGGACTTGCCCAGGCACACGGTCAGTACGCTGCGCGGGATTCGGAAATATTCAACCGTACGCGCCAGCGCAAACGAGTTGGGCGGGATAATGCAAACATCAGACTTCACGTCGACAAAACTGGCGGCAGCAAAATCCTTGGGATCGACGATGGCGGAATTGATATTGGTGAATATCTTGAACTCGTCGGCGCAGCGCACGTCGTAACCGTAGCTCGAGGTGCCGTAGGAAATAATGCGACCGCCGTCATTCTCGCGAACCTGTCCGGGTTCAAATGGTTCGATCATGCCCTGGGACTCGGCCATTCGGCGAATCCACTTGTCTGATTTGATGCTCATAGAAAGTCTGCTGCTAATGTGATTCTTATCGGGAAAAATTCGGGCGCTATCATATCAGGTAACGGCAAAATGACTAACCCCTGCGGGCTCGGCCAAACCGGGGGCATGACCTTAACGATTTTACCTTGTAAAACAGTAGTTTAATTGGCGTTTAATCGGCCGAAACTGAGATCATTGCTGGTAACCACGTGCCCAATCTGTTAGTTTTTCTGTACATTACTACTATAAATATCCGTGACACAGGACTGATACTCATGGTGAGGAAGGCGCGCATCAATCCGGGCAGCGCAACGCTGCACCTGATCATCGCACTGGGACTGGCAGTACTCCCGGTCATTATGCCTGTTGCCAAGGCAGAAACGGTACTCAAGGGCAATTACATCAGCGGCCGGTTTGTCACTGCCGGCGGGTTTCCCATCGTCAATGGCACGGTGAAACTGGTGGATGTGGACGACGTCATGCTCAGCGTCACCACGACAGTCAGTGGCGGACACTTCAAGCTGCCCCTGGATACGCTCGAAGGTGAAGACCGCGACAGCCTGAACCAGGCGTACCTGCATTTGTCCGATAACAAGGGCAATTCCATCAAGATTCGCATCGGCGGCTGGGCAGCCCAGGAACGAGGCTATATTAAGGTGCCGACGATATCGCTGCAGAACAAGAAATCCGGCAGCACGGCAAAACAGCAAAACAGCCCAAAATCCGAATCAAAGTTTCCCTATATCCAGGGCAAATAGCCAGATTGACCTCGCCGGGGCCGCTACCAGCCAATGCCGACTTCCGCCGGAAACGACATATAACCCGATCAGGGGCATAGGGAACTTACACCCAAGACGCTAGTCTTAAACAAGGGTCTCCTTGCAAGAGGATGATGCGATGAAAACCGTGCCCGGGACGCAGCAAAAAGGTATTGTGTTGGCTGTCGCGACCCTCATGGTCTGCCTGAACTTGACCAGTGTCACAGTAAAACAGCTGGCATACAGGACACAATGATGGGTGCTACCAGCAGCGACCTCGGCGCGCTGGATGACACCGAGTTGTCGAAGCTGCGGGGTTTTACCCTGGTCACCAAAGATGCAGCCGGCAAGATTTCACGGAAGTCACTGGACAACGCGGACAACCAAAAGAGCCAGGGGAACAAGCTTCCCTGCCAGCCCATTGTCATGCGTTAATACAGCAGGGACGGACAGCAACAACACAAAAGCATATGGCGCAATAGACGGCGACGAAAAACAAAGGGGCTCTTCAAGAGCCCCTCTTTTTTTGTCCTGGCCGTACAGCCTGATCAGGTATTCTGAATCACGATATTGGGGAATGCGCCGGAGTAATCCTTCTTCTTGCGCGCCAGCTTGGCGGCAACCCGGCGGGCGATATCGCGATAGGTCTTGCTGATCGGTGCATCCGGCTCGGCCACTACCGTCGGCTTGCCGTTGTCTGTTTCTTCGCGAATGCGGATATCCAGCGGCAGGCCACCCAGGAACGGTACGTCGTAGTCTTCCGCCATGCTGTTACCACCGCCCTGGCCAAAGATATGTTCCTCGTGACCGCACTTGGAACAGATATGCGTACTCATGTTTTCAATAACACCCAGTACCGGCACTTCCACCTTTTCGAACATCTTCAGCGCCTTGCGCGCATCCAGCAGGGCGATGTCCTGGGGTGTAGTAACAATCACGGCGCCGCTGACCGGCACCTTCTGCGCCAGCGTCAGCTGGGTATCACCGGTGCCCGGCGGCAGGTCGATAATCAGGTAGTCGAGATCCTTCCAGTTGGTGTCGCGCAGCAACTGCTCCAGCGCCTGGGTCACCATCGGGCCACGCCAAATCATCGGCTGTTCGGCATCCACCAGGTAACCGATGGACATACTCTGCAGGTGGTAGCTGACAACAGGTTCCATGGTCTTGCCGTCGATCGATTCCGGCTTGGCGCTGGAACCGAGCATGCGTGGCTGGCTTGGACCATAAATATCGGCATCCAGGATACCGACCGAGGCGCCTTCGGCTGACAGTGCCAGCGCCAGGTTGACCGATGTCGTGGACTTGCCGACACCGCCCTTGCCCGAGGCAACGGCGATAATGTTCTTGATGCCATCAATGGGCTTGACGCCCTGCTGTACCGCGTGGCTCTTGATCTCGTTGCTCATGTTGATGACCGCTTCATCAACACCGTCGATGGATTCCAGCTTGGCTTTCAGGTTTGCAATCTGTTCATCGCGCACACCCTTGTTGGGATAACCCAGGACTACGTCCACGGTCACCTTGGCGCCGTCCACTGCAATATTCTTGATCGACTTGGCCGTTACCAGGTCTGAATCCAGGTACGGGTCCACCACTTCTTTTAACGCCGCTTCGACTTGCTGCTGCGAAACCTCAGCCATGGTAATTCTCCACTAAACTAGTCAACTATTTTTGAGGGGCGCCATGCTACACCCGCAACAGTGAAATGTCATGACACCAAATACACACGAAGGGGGCGGATATTACCAGATTCCGCCTGCCGCCCACAGCACCCGATTGGACAAGCACCGTTGCGCTGAATCCGCCTGAAACTGGCCTGAGTCCGGCAAAACTGGTACGTTACGCGAAATCCGGCCGCGCCCCGAATGAAACCTATGGGTGCGGCCTTTTTCGTCCGAATTCAAGGCCAATGACCATTAGCGACAAGAAAAAAATCCTGATTACCTGTGCCCTGCCCTACGCCAATGGCTCAATGCACCTGGGGCACCTGGTAGAACACATCCAGACCGACATCTGGGCCCGGTTCCAGCGCATGCAGGGACACGAGACCTGGTTCGTGTGTGCCGACGATGCCCACGGCACAGCCATCATGCTGCGCGCACAAAACGAAGGCATTACGCCGGAACAGCTGATCGACAAAATGAACGCCGAACACCAGGCGGATTTTGCCGGTTTTGGCATCAGCTATGACAACTATTACAGCACCCATTCCGACGAGAACCGCGAGTTTGCGCAGAGTATCTATATTAAGTTGCGCGACGCCGGCCACATCGACGTACGCACCATCGAGCAACTGTACGACCCGGAAAAGGAAATGTTCCTGCCGGACCGCTTCGTCAAAGGCACGTGTCCCAAGTGCGGTGCCGAAGACCAGTACGGCGACAACTGCGAAGTGTGCAGCGCTACCTACGATGCGACTGAGCTGAAAAACCCGCGCTCGGTGGTCAGTGGCGCGGCGCCGGTGACCAGGTCCTCCGAACACTATTTTTTCAAGCTCGGTGATTTTACCGACATGCTGAAGCAGTACCTCGAAGACCATGTGCAGCCGGAAGTGGCCAACAAGATGAACGAATGGATCGAGGCCGGCCTGCAGGACTGGGATATCTCCCGCGACGCACCCTACTTTGGCTTTGGAATCCCGGGCACCAAGGACAAATATTTCTACGTCTGGCTGGACGCACCCATGGGCTACATGTCGAGCTTCAAGGACCTGTGCAACAAGCGCGGGCTGAACTTTGACGACTGGTGGGACAAGGGCAGCAAGGCCGAGATTTATCACTTCATCGGCAAGGACATTATTCGCTTTCATACGCTGTTCTGGCCGGCAGTGCTGGAAGGCTCCGGCTACCACAAACCGAAGGCCATCTATGTGCATGGCTTTCTTACCGTGAACGGCCAGAAGATGTCCAAGTCGCGCGGCACCTTTATCAATGCCCGCACCTACCTGGACAGCAATCTCAATCCCGAGTACCTGCGTTATTACTACGCGGCCAAGTTATCCGACAGTATTGATGACATTGATCTCAGCCTGGATGATTTTGTTGCCCGCATTAACAGCGACCTGGTTGGCAAGTACGTGAACATTGCCAGCCGCACGGCCAACTTTATTACCAGGCAGCTTGATGGCAAGTTGCTGACTGTTGGCGAGTTCGAGCCTGAACAAAAAGATCAGTACCTTGGCAACCTGAACGAAAGTGCCGACATGATCAGGCAGTTCTACCAGGATCGCGAATACAGTCACGCCATACGCGAAATCATGCGCATGGCTGACACGATTAACGAATTTTTTGATCAGAGCGAACCCTGGAAGCTGGCCAAGGATGAGTCACGCAAGCATGACTTGCATAAAATCTGTTCCCGCATCATGCACGGCTTCCATGCGCTGTCCATTCTGCTGGCACCGGTATTGCCTGCACTGACAGAACGCGTTGCCAGGGACTTGTTTGGCAAGCAGGAAACATTTACCTGGGCCGACCTGGACGAAGCGGCATTCCCGACCACGTTGAATAATTTCAAGCACCTGGCCAAGCGCATCGAAAAAGAAAGCGTCGACGCCATGATGGACGCATCGAAAGAGAGTTTGAACATGACTGAAGAAAAAACAACGGCCACCGGGCCATTAGCAGATAACCCCATTGCCGATACCATCGACTATGATGACTTCGCCAAGGTGGATTTGCGCGTAGCAAGAATTGTTGATGCCCAACACGTGGAAGGCGCGGATAAACTGCTGCAGCTGACGCTGGACCTGGGCGGTGAAACCCGCAACGTATTCGCCGGCATCAAGTCTGCTTACAGGCCCGAAGAACTGAAAGGCCGGCTCACCGTCATGGTAGCCAACCTGGCGCCACGCAAAATGCGCTTTGGCGTCTCTGAAGGCATGGTGCTGGCAGCCGGTCCCGGCGGCAAGGACATCTGGGTGCTTAATCCGGATGACGGCGCCCAACCAGGCATGAAAATCAAATAGTCCTGCCAGAAATAACCTCTTTCCTGATCCGGCTTTTGGGCCGGATCAGCCCCGCAACCGCTCCTCATCATCTGGCCCCGACCAGTTGCTGTGCTATAAGTAGCAGTAGACCCGCAGGTTTTGTCGCGTTTTCGCGTGTCAGTATCATTGATTGCCTGAAGGTACGTCGTTGCAGTAACCAGGCCACAAGCAGTCACGCCTGCATCAACCATCACCGGGATGTCCGCAATCGCTATGTCCGGCAACGAATTCAGAAAACGTTTCCGAAACCTGATTATTCTGACATGGACCTTGCCTGCCGTTGTCGGACTGTCATTTATTCTCTATATCGAACTGCTGACCCGGGAGCAGATGGTCAGCGTCATCCTGTCGCCACTGGAAAGCCTGTTCATCGTCGGCAGCCTGTTGCTGGCGGTCTGGTTTTATGACCGGCGCACGGGCATTCCGGTTGCCCGGTTCATTGACCAGCCTAACCCGGAAAATGAATCATTTGCACTTTCACGGACGCGGCGCTTTATTGCCGAGTACTGGGTTTTGCTGCTGCTGTACCTGCTGGTAGCGCCATCGACTGTCATCATCAGTGCCGAGCTGTATTCCGGATTTGTTGCCCGGCCGGTGGACTGGTTTCGTATACACCTTGTTGCCCTGATCGTATCCATCGTTGTCGGCCTGCCGCTATTCTTCGCTATCTTCGACCTGCTCGGCCATGGCCTGTCGCGCGCCGTGTTCACTAGGCCGTTACTTACCATCAAGACCAAGATCTTCCTGATCGCAGCATTGATGCCGCTGCTGATCGATACCATGCTGATCCAGTACTTCTGGACCCGCACCGGTTACTTCAGCATGGAAACCTTCGTCATCTGGCTGGCACTTGAAGCCCTGGCTGTTGCCGGTGCAATCATGTTCGCGCGCAGCTTCTCCCGCTCGCTGAAGCCACTGGAATACCTGATACAGCCAACCGGTTCCTTTGGTGATCTTGATTTCTCCGGGCTCAACCCGGCCTCGCTGGATGAGCCGGGCCTGCTGACACTCAAGTTTCGCGGCATTCTTGAGCAGTTGCGTGCGCAGGGTTATGTCATTGAGCTGATCAACCACATCCATCGCGAGATCGACCAGGCATCCAGCCAGGGAGAAGCACTGGAAATCATTGTTGAAACCTGTCTCGATGCCACCGGCGACGAAATGTGCTTCCTGCTCATGCTGGACAAGAACAGTGATGAGCTGGTCGGCGTCTGCCACACGGGCGAGAAGTTCAACGCCGAAGGTTATTACCGGATCAGTATCGACGAACAGTCACTGGCCGCCTACACGTTCAGAACCCGATCGGTCATATCAACGGAAGACGCCAATAATGACTCGCGCTGCAAGCCGGATATTGTCAACTCTTTTGATATTCGTTCTGCCATATCCGCGCCACTGATTATCGAAAACAGTGTTATCGGTATATTGATATCCTCGACCCGGTCATATTCGCGCACATACAGCGTTCACGATCGCGGCTTCATGGAAGGCCTGGCCCGGGAGGCCGCACTGGTCATCCAGACACATGGCCTTCAGAGCACGCTTAACAAGGAGCGCGAGCGCGCCCAAATCGCACTGCAATCCATCGGTGACGGCGTCATCACCACGACAACCGGCGGCAAGATTTATTACCTGAACCCGGTCGCCGAAAAACTGACCGGCACAGGCCTGGAAGATGCCAAGGGGCAATCCATTGAACACATCCTGGATATATACAATGAGTCTGACAGGAAGCCCGTATCCCGGGATATCGTTGAAGCCATAAGCAGTTCCGCATCGCTGAAACTGTCCGACAACATTTTTCTCAGGCAAAAAGGCAGCAGCAAGGAATTCGATATCGAATGCACTATCTCACCGATACTGGACCAGTCCGGGTCCATAGGTGGTGCCGTGCTGATCATACGCGATATCAGCGAAGCCACATCCATGGCCAGGAAGATGGCCTACCTGTCATCGCACGATGCATTGACCGGGCTTATTAATCGCGCCGAGTTTGATGACAGGCTGACCGAGGCACTGGAAGAGTCCTTCCGGATCCGGTCGGAACATGTTTTGTGTTATATCGACCTCGATCAGTTCAAGATGGTGAATGATACCTGCGGTCATATCGCCGGCGATGAACTGCTCAAACAGTTGACCAGCCTGCTGCAATCACAGATACAGCCGCCGCACACACTGGCCAGGCTTGGCGGCGATGAATTCGGCATCCTGTACCGCGACACGGGAATCGCGGAAGCCAGGGAAGAAATCAGCATGCTGTTGTCACTGGTAAGAAGCTACCGGTTCTTCTGGGAGGGGCGCCAGTTCGAGATCGGCGCCAGTATCGGCATGATCGCGGTCAACGCAAACAGTGTCAGCCAGACCGAGCTGATGAAGTCGGTGGATTCCGCCTGCTACATTGCCAAGGATCTTGGCCGGAACCGGATTCACGTTTACGAGGAGGATGACGCTGCCGTCATTTCCCGCAGCAGTGAACTCGAATGGCTGGCGCGCCTGAGGCAGGCACTGGATCATGATACGCTGGTGCTGTATGCCCAGCCGATCTTCGATTTTCGACAACATCCTGCAAGCATAGCATTTAGCGAAGTATTGCTGCGCATTCCCGGTGTTGACGGTACCCATACCCGGCCGGCTGAGTTCATTGCCGCAGCTGAACGCTATAACCTGATGACCAAGGTAGACAAATGGGTCATCGGTAAAGTATTTGAAATTGTCGGCTCACACCCGGATGGCAGGCGTTACAGTATCAATCTTTCCGGGCAATCACTTTGTGACGAAGAGCTGCTGGACTTCATTGTCCTGGAAGCACGAAGACATGACTTTGACTGCAGCAACATCTGCTTCGAAATCACGGAGACAGCGGCAATCACCAATCTTCCTCATGCCATGCACATGATCGATTCACTGAAGACCTTGGGCTTCCGTTTTGCGCTGGATGACTTTGGCAGTGGTATCAGCTCGTTCGGTTACCTGAAGACCCTGAAGGTGGACTACATAAAGATCGACGGCGTATTCGTCAGGGATATTGATTCCGATCCCGTATCCGCATCCATCGTTGAATCGATTCATCATACTGCACGGGCGCTCGGCATTGCCGCCATTGCCGAGTACGTGGAAAACGAGACAATCCGGCAGTCACTTATCCAGCGCGGTATTGAATTTGGCCAGGGTAATGGCCTGGCATTGCCTGAACCCATTGAGGCTGCGTCGGTACCAAACTGAAAACGGGAGACAGGTTTGCCTGCATCAGGCCGGCTTGATACGAAAGTCACGCCAACCCAGGACAAACGCGATCAACCCCAATACCATCATGACCCCGTCGCGGCTGCGAAAGTAAAACTTGTAGGCCATGCTGACACGTTTCTCCGGTTCGCCGATTTGTGCCGGAACTATCCTGGGAATCCAGCCGTATTCCGAACGACCCACCAGCACTTTGTTCCAGACCATATCATTGGCGGAACCCACATCGGTCAGCAACAGCAGCGCCTTCCTGCCTGGTTTTCGTATAACCTCGGACTCGAGGCTCGGCATAACAGTCACCCGTGCGTCATCCTCAAGCACTTCAACAAACAGGTGATCCGAACTGTACAAGACCTTGTTGGCCCTGGCCGGCCACGGGATGTCGACAAAATTTTGCGCGGCAACATAGATGAAAAATACCAGCGAAAAAGCAAACCCGCCCTTGATGGCGCGAAGCATGCGATGAGAAATCATTTGCACCCTGAACAACAACACCAGCACGAACAATGCAACAACAGTCATACCAATATTAAGCGCCGGGTGAATTGCAAGAATGTCTGTCGGATTGAGCGCCAGCAAGGCGCGGTCTTCGGAATCCGACAACAGGTAACGCAGGTAAGTGTGATAGATGCCGTAAACAAGGCCAATCACCGAAACGAGGTAGACCAGGAATTCCTTTTTCTGCCTGCCAATCAATGGCAAGGCAGAGCTGAACGTGATATCAAACACCTTGCTGGGCATGGTCTTCCATTGACACTTGTACAATGTCATGGGCTTGCTTTTGCCCTTTAACATGACCTGACCTTGCCGACTCAATGCAAACTCGGCATTCTTGACCCGTGAAGCCGTAGAACCCGATACCAGGATTTCATCACCCTTGGCCTTTGACTCAACACGCGCGGCCACGTTCACGACGTCACCAAAGACATCGGCACGCTCGACAATACCGTGACCGGTATGAATTCCGACCCTGACATTCAGCTGAAAACGCCGGTCGCGGGCACGCTCATCAGCCAGTATCTGCTGAATGCCAATCGCCGCGTGAATTGCGTCCTCGGGATAACGAAACACCGCCATAATCGCATCGCCGATGGTTTTGACCACGCGACCACGATACTTTCTGATTACCGGGAACAGCAAGCGGTTATGGCGATCGACCATCAGCCGACCCTTGACGTCACCCTGTCGATCCCAGTACTTGGTCGATCCTTCGATATCAGTAAAAAGAATGGTGGCCGGCTTTCGGGTCTTCTGAATCTGTCGAACCAGGCCTGTCAGTATTCTGGTGTCATGCATATTAGCTACCGTGCATCATTGTTATGGTATCCCCTGCCCGGGCCGAGTCTAACACGGTTTTAGGGACACACACACGAACGGGTTTTGCCGGTAACAAGGCGGTTGAAAATCCGGCCGGACTTGGCATACTCGACTCTTGTTGTCTTCAAACCCGCTCACACATGCCAGCCAGTCTCGCCGATATTGACGCCTGTTTGCCGCAAACCCAGTGCGGGCGTTGTGGTTATCCCCGCTGCGAAGATTACGCCGGCGCTTTGCTTGCCGGTGACACCGGCATCAATCGTTGTCCGCCGGGACAGGACCGGACAATCGGTCAACTGGCCGACCTGCTGAATACTCCTGCACTGCCCCTGGACAGCAGTTTAGCGGCCTATCATCACAGGCTGCTGGCAATCATCGATGAAACACAATGTATTGGCTGCACACTTTGCATCCAGGCCTGCCCGGTTGACGCCATTCTTGGCACCGCCAAGCACATGCACACAGTCATCACGGCGGAATGTACCGGCTGCGAGCTTTGCCTGCCGCCGTGCCCGATGTCCTGCATTGAGCTGGTCGCCTGGCAAGGCGAAGAAGACCCACATTCAGCATGGCCGCAATATTCACTTGCCGACCGTGAACAGGCCCGACGTCGGAGCCGTAACCGGTTGCGACGACTCAGTGCCGGCAAGACCGGGCCCGAATCACTATCACCACAACCCGATTCAAAGAAAAAGATGCAGGATGATATTGCTGCTGCCGTGGCGCGTGTAAGAGCCAGGCGTAACCCGTCATGAATCGAAAACAGCGAACGGAAATGTTTGTCCGGCTGAAACAAGCAAACCCGAAGCCGACGACAGAACTGCATTACAGCAATACTTTCCAGTTGTTGATTGCAGTCATCCTGTCCGCCCAGGCAACCGACAAGGGTGTGAATGCCGCGACCGCATCCTTGTTCAGCCTGGCAAAAACACCGCAGGATATTCTGGACATGGGGCTACGCAAGCTCAAAACCCATGTCAAAACCATTGGCCTTTTCAATACCAAGGCCGCCAATATCATGAAAACCTGTCGCATGCTGGTTGATCATCACAAGGGCAAAGTGCCGCGCGATCGCGAATCGCTGGAAGCCTTGCCCGGTGTCGGCCGGAAGACCGCCAATGTCGTGCTCAACACGGCGTTTGGCGAACCCACGATTGCCGTTGATACCCATATATTCCGGCTGTCCAACCGTACAGGCCTGGCGCCAGGCAAGAATGTGCTGGAAGTGGAACGCAACCTGGTCAAAAACGTTCCGCCCGAATTCATGCACGATGCTCATCATTGGCTAATTCTCCACGGCCGCTACACCTGCATTGCCCGCAAACCACGGTGTGGCAGCTGCGCCATCTATGATTTATGTGAATATGACGCTAAAGTGGATGAATGACTGATCGTCAACCCATTCCCGTGGCCACCGGCCTCAGCCATGGTGGACCGGTTCAGGCGGAACATGCTTCAAATGCCGTCAACCAGGCCATGGAGAGCGCCGGTATTGATCGCGCCAACGGCGTCATCCTGTTCCTTACCGAAGAATTTGCCAATGACCCGACCGCTGCTATTCGCGCTGCTGCGCGCGTCGCCGGCACACTGCAGGTCATTGGCTGTACCGGTGCCGGTGTATTCACTGAGCAGGAGTGGATCCTGGATGGCCCGGGTGCAGCAGCCATGGTTTTTGGTGGCGATATTCGTTTTGGCCGCGTCCCGGAAAATTGCTGTGCCGAGCAACCGGTTCTGTCCCTGTGCACACCGGCGGGCCTGGTTGCCGAATGGCTGGATCTGCCGTCTCCCCGTGTTGGCGGCATCTCCGCTGACAGTTTTGGTCATGGTCCGTTCAAGGTCTGGAGCGACGGCCGGGTTTCAGAATCCGGCCAGGTCGACACCCTGTTTGAGGGCGCTCACGGCGCGGCCCAGGCGTCACAGGGCATTCACGCACTGACTGCCCCAATTGAAATCAGCGAAGTGCAGGGCCTGGACGTACTGAAGATCGGCAATTACCCGGCGCTCAATGTGCTAATCCAGTCCTTGCCCGAAGAAGTCCGGCAACTGCGTTCACTGCCCTATCACCTGCTTGCTGGCGGTGTCACTTTCGGCGACCCGGATACCGCCATTCGCGAAGGCCGTTACCGACTTGCTCATATCGTTTCAGCCAACCCGGGTGAGCAGTCCATCACCTTGTCACAGCCACTTCATCGTGGCGAGAGATTGTTCTGGGCGATGCGCAACACGCTTACCGCCGAGCGGGAGATGGCACGCACCATTGAACAAACCGTCGCACAACTACGAACTGAACCGGATTTTGGCCTGCTGTTTCCCTGTGTCGGTCGTGGACCCAACTTTTACGGTAACCGCGACCGGGACCTGGAGCTGCTCAAGAGCCGGTTCCCGGGCATGCCGGTGATCGGATTTTACGGTAACGGCGAAATCGGCCCACTGGATGGCAGCAACCACCTCTACCAGTACTCGGCCATTCTCAGTCTTTTCAAGTCAAGTCATTGATTTGTCGATATTTTCAAGCCGGTCATCAGCTGACGACTTGCCAGCTTCTGGCGTGGCTGCAACAATGCCTGCGGATTTTTATGGAACCCGGAAACTTTTCCTACAAATGCGGGTCATAGAAAACCGAGTGCCGATTGATTACCGCTCCCCGTTCCGGAAAAAGGCAACGTTTTCATCTGCCGGTCAGGAAACCGGCAGCAGGCAGCTGTGTCAGTCTCACTACCTAGCTATTTACTGATCCACCATAATGTTCTTACAGGAGAATTATATGTCTGAAAACAAGAAGCTGACACCTTTGGCCAAGGCAATCGGTGTATCTGTTGTCGCCGGCCTTGCCAGCATGTCAGCTGCCAATGCTGCAGCCAATCCTTTTGCAATGACTGATCTGGGTACCGGTTATAAGGTAGCAGCCCAGGGCAACTGCGGCGAAGGCAAGTGTGGCGGCAAGAAAGAAGGTGCTTGCGGCGAAGGCAAGTGTGGCGGCAAGAAAGCAGGCACCGAAGAAGGCAAGTGTGGCGGCAAGAAAGAAGCTGTCGAAGAAGGCAAGTGTGGCGGCAAGAAATCCGACAAGAAAGAAGGCGCTTGCGGCGAAGGCAAGTGTGGCGGCAAGAAATAAACGCCATGCCTGTGCACAACTACCCGGTTAGTGGTGCCGGCCTCGGTTTAAAGCGGACCCTTATGGGTCCGCTTGCCGAAACCGACAGCTCTGTGGTCAGCTTCTACGAAGTGGCACCTGAAAACTGGATCGGCGTCGGTGGCAGATGGGGCAAGAAACTGCGTCAATATACCGAGCGTCACCCGTTTGTTTGCCACGGCTTGTCGCTCTCCATCGGCGGACCAGATGCACTTGATGAGGAATTTGTTCACAAGGTCGGCAAATTTCTGAAGGATCACAATATTCGCTGTTACAGCGAACACCTGAGTTATTGCAGTGACGGCGGTCACCTCTATGACCTGATGCCGATACCGTTTACCGAAGAAGCAGTGAACCATGTTTGCGAACGTATCATGCGGGTCCAGGACATTCTCGGTCAGCGCATTGCCATGGAAAATGTTTCCTATTACGCCGCGCCGGGACAGGAAATCCCCGAGATAGAATTTATAAACGCGGTACTTGAAAAATCCGACTGCCAGCTGCTGCTGGACGTCAACAACATCTACGTCAACAGCATAAACCACAAGTACAATGCCCACGAGTTTCTTCGGTCACTGCCGGGAGAGCGCGTGGCTTATTGCCATATAGCGGGTCATTTCAGGGAAGATGAAGATCTGCTGGTTGATACCCATGGCGCCACCGTCGTCGATCATGTCTGGGGCTTGCTTGATGAAGCCTATCGTCTGTTTGGTGTCATGCCAACGATGCTAGAGCGGGATTTCAATATTCCACCGATCGCTGAATTGCTGGAAGAAGTGGTTCACATCAACCGGATTCAGCAACAACACGAAAGCCGACACCATGTCGCGGGCTGATTTCAGAGCCACGCAATTCGGATTTGCCGGCTACATCCGGAATCCCGACAGCCATCCGGCACCGGCAGATGTAGAACTGCGGCGCATGAAGGTTTATCGCGATCTGTTTTTCAATAATGTCGAAGACTTCATGTCCAACAGCTACCCGGTATTGCATGAGCTTCTGGGTGAAAGCCGCTGGATGACGCTGATCAAGGATTACTTCGCGCGACACCAGGCACATACACCACTGTTCCCGAAGATGCCGGCAGAATTCCTGGATTACCCGGACAACGAATATTCCGCCGCGCCGGGTGATCCGCCATTTATTCGTGAGCTTGCCCACTACGAATGGGTTGAAATTGAACTGGCGTCCGCTGATGACACGCCCGATATGAGCCGTATCAATACCAATGGCGACTTGCTTGGTGGGGTACCTGCTATCTCACCATTGGTGAGAATGCTGTCCTGTCAATACCCGGTTCACCGGATCAGCGCTGATTTTATCCCTGGCGAGCCTTCAGAAACCCCTGTCTACCTGCTGGTATTTCGGGACCGAAAGGATGACGTGTGCTTCCTGGAAATCAATGCACTTACCTGGAGCCTGTTACAAATGATCAGCGACAATGTTGCGCAACACACAGGCGGACAAATGCTGGCGTCGCTGGCGGAAGCACTGCCGCAGTTCGATCCTGGCGTGGTTCAATCCGGCGGCATGGAAATACTGGACGATATGCATAAACGTGGCATTTTGCTCGGAACTGGACTTTAATCAGGGATAACTCAAGACAACAAACAATAATCCGATAAATCCACCATGAATGAAGGATTGTTTCAGGAATGGGCGCTACCGGTGCTGGAACTTTTGGCCAGCCTGTTCCTCATCGTCATTGGCGCCGGGCTGGCGTGGGTAGTCATTGTTTACATTCTTGACGTTACCCAGACGCAACAGGCCATTCGCCGCAATTACCCGGTAATCGGTCGATTCCGGTATTTCTTCGAGCACCTGGGCACATTTTTTCGTCAGTATTTTTTCGCCCAGGATCGCGAAGAAATGCCGTTCAATCGCGCCGAGCGCAGTTGGGTTTACCGCGCCGCCAAGAATATCGACAGCACTGTACCTTTTGGCTCCACCCGCGACCTGCGCCCGGCCGGAACGATATATTTCGTTAACTGCCCATTTCCGTCGCTGGATGACAATCACGACTCTGCGCCACTGGTAATAGGCGAACATTGTTCAAAACCGTTTCATGCCAAGTCCCTGTTCAACATTTCCGGCATGAGTTTCGGGGCCATCTCCAAACCGGCAATCCTGGCACTGTCCAATGGCGCCCGCATGGCGGGTTGCTGGATGAACACCGGTGAAGGCGGTTTATCACCCTATCATCTCGAAGGCGGCGCCGACCTGGTTTTCCAGATTGGCACAGCCAAGTATGGCGTACGCAACGAAGACGGTAGTCTCAACGAATACGAACTGCGTCGCGTTGCCGCCCACGAACAGGTACGCATGTTTGAGATCAAGCTCAGCCAGGGCGCAAAACCCGGCAAGGGCGGAATTCTGCCCGGCGCAAAAGTTACCGCGGAAATCGCAAGAATACGGGGAATTCCTGCCGGCCAGGATTCCATCAGCCCGAGCCGTCATGCAGAGGTCAACTCCACCAGCGAACTGCTCGACATGGTAGACCGCGTAAGGCGCGCCACCGGCAAGCCAACGGGCTTCAAAATGGTACTGGGTGCTTACGGCTGGCTAGACGAATTTTGCGAAGAAATCGGTCGACGAGGCATCGAATCAGCGCCCGATTTTATTACCCTGGACGGCGCTGAAGGTGGTACCGGCGCGGCACCGATGAGCCTGATGGACAACATGGGCCTGCCGCTACGCGAAGCCCTGCCTTTGCTGACAAACAAGCTCGAGGAATACGGCTTGCGGCCACGCATTCGTGTTATTGCTTCAGGCAAGCTGATTACACCGGTGGATGTCGCCTGGGCAATCTGCATCGGTGCCGATTTTGTCGTCTCCGCGCGCGGATTCATGTTTGCCCTGGGTTGCATCCAGGCCCTGCAATGCAACAAGGATACCTGTCCGACCGGTATCACTACCCACAATCCTCGGCTGCAAAAAGGCCTGGTTCCCGAATCCAAGGCACGCCGGGTCAACAATTACGCGCAAAACATGTTGCGAGAGATTGGCGTCATTGCTCACTCATGTGGTGTCAGCGATCCCCGAGAACTCCAGCGACATCACGCACGCATTTCACTTGGCACCGGCCGATCCAGTTCCCTGGCCGAACTGTACCCGGACCCGGAAGTGCCCGTACAACACGGCAATATCAGCCGCATCAATCCCTGATTCTGCAGAACCCGGCACACCCGGGCTCAACACATATCCGGAACTTCCCGGCATCGATACAGTCATAACACGTAACCCAACGCGGGCGCCCGGGGCCAGCCCGCGACCGAGGTGATGACATACAGGAGAACCCATGCGCTACATCAAGAAACTGAATGAACTGATGAGTCAAAGTCAGTCCGCGGACTTTCTCGCCCCGCTACTTTTGCGCCTGTACCTGGCTCCGGTCATGTGGATGGCCGGAACTCAAAAGTGGAGCAGTTTTAGCGATACCGTCAGCTGGTTCGGCAATACCGAGTGGGGCCTGGGTCTTCCATTTCCCTGGCTGATGGCGGCACTGGCAACGGCTACAGAACTGGTTGGTGCCATTGCCCTGGCGGCCGGTCTTGGCGTGCGCTGGATATCTGTTCCGTTGATGATAACCATGATTGTGGCGGCTGTTACAGTTCACTGGCAGAACGGCTGGCTGGCGATCGCGACTGGCGGTGGCTTGTTCGCCACTGACCGCACCGTAGCTGCAGCAGAGCGACTGGCGCGCGCCAGGGACATTCTTCGCGAGCATGGCAACTATGAATGGCTTACTGAAAACGGGGACTTTGTCATACTTAATAACGGCATCGAATTTGCTGCCACCTATTTCCTGATGTTGCTGGTATTGTTTTTTGTCGGCGCTGGCCGTTATGTCAGCATTGATTACTGGCTGAAAAAAAGATTTAGCATAAACCGCCAATACCGATAAAATCCCCGCATGCAATGTACAAACACATCACCGGCTGCCAATGAATTTGATGTCATGCTGGCCCGGCATGATACCCGCCGCCTGAAACGCGCCCCGCTTCGAGACTTGCAGATCAACATCGGTTGGCTGTGTAACCAGGCGTGCAATCATTGTCATGTAGATGCCGGACCCAGGCGGACAGAAATCATGTCTGCTGAAACAGTCGATCGTATTATCGACTGGATCGGCACACATAACATGCGCTCTGTTGA
Organism: Gammaproteobacteria bacterium; assembly: GCA_029880545.1. Lineage (NCBI taxonomy): Bacteria > Pseudomonadati > Pseudomonadota > Gammaproteobacteria > Gammaproteobacteria bacterium. Next base: position 18,017 of record JAOUOD010000002.1, read on the forward strand.
TATCACCGGTGGTGCGCCGGAGCTCAATCCGCATTTCCGTCGCCTGGTCGAGGCCTGCAGAAAACAGGACGTGGCAGTTACCAGTCGCTGTAACCTGACCGTACTGGAGGAGCCAGGACAGGAAGACACGGCATCATGGTATGCGACAAACAATGTTCGCCTGGTCTGCTCCCTGCCCTGCTACAGTGAAATCAACGTCGACAGCCAGCGCGGCAAGGGCGTCTTTGAGAAGAGCATTCGCATGCTGCAAACCCTGAATGCACTGGGTTACGGTGATACCCTGCAACTTGACCTGATGTATAACCCCGGTGGCGCCTTCCTGCCACCATCCCAGCCCTCTCTGGAACATGACTACCGGAAACGACTGCTTGATGATTTCGGAATTCGGTTTTCCAGCCTGCTGGTATTGAGCAACCTTCCTATCAGCCGGTTTGCACATTATCTCGAACGTACCGGTCAGTGCGAAAGCTACATGCAGTTGCTCAAGGATAACTTCAACCCGGATACGCTCGACGGGCTAATGTGCCGTCACCTGGTCAGCGTTGACTGGCAGGGGCGCGTGTATGATTGCGATTTCAACCAGATACTGGGTCTTGGTCTCGGCTATCGACGCAATACCCGGCTCTGGGATATTGACCCTGACATGCTGTACGAAACCATCATTGCCACCGACTCCCATTGCCTCGGATGTACTGCCGGCGCCGGCAGCAGTTGCGGTGGCAGTCTCGCCTGATTGGCTACTGCCACTTCTGCCACTTCTGCCACATTTACTGCCACTTCTGCCACAAGGCCAGCCAGCCAGCCCGAAGTTTATCGATAACTCGTTGATAATCTGCGCTATTCATTTCTGGCACAACGATTGCAGTAATTCATTCATATAACGATTACCGATGGCGGGCGAGATACCGTGCAAGCCCGGGCATTGAGGGATCGAACCTGCTTCAACAAACATAGTGTAGAGGGGATGTACCATGTTGAATCGAATTATTCTTTCAGCCGTGCTCGGCTGTTTTGCTCTGCCTGCCAACGCCGCCGTTCAAAACGACAACTCCCGGGCTTCTCTTGCCGCGCAAAACTCCGCTTTGTGCGGACCACTGGTCTTTGAAGAAGAAGACTCCGCCAAGAAGAAAGATGGCAAAAAGCCCAAACCATCCGGTGATGGCTCGAACCCGGAAGACAACTGTGACGACTAGTTTCCCAACCAGTAAACACGCTCCAAAAACTACTCTTTAATAAGGAGGAGACCGCAGAATGAAAAAACTCACCGTGATTACAATCGGTATTACCCTGGCAATTTCCCTGTCCAACAGCGTCAACGCAAAATCCGGGAAGGTCAATATCAGCCCGGATGTCGCCTCGGTAACAGTCAAGCACAATGGCAAGAATGTAAGTATTGCGCGCAACCAGGACAACAAGGCGACGGTTAACCCCGATTTCGCCAAGACGTCCCGGCCGTGCCCGCCGTTCTGCATTCAACCCTCGGTACTGGCGCCGGGCGTGGAAACCATTGCTGAACTGGAAATGCTGGAATACCTGAAGAAAATGAAAGACGGTGACACTTCAATCATCGTGGTGGATTCACGTACACCGGACTGGGTTGAAAAAGGCACCATTCCAGGATCCATCAATATCCCGTGGAAGCTCATGAACATGGACAAGGGTGCTGACCCGATCTCCGTGTCCGAAATTCTTCAGAAGCATTTTGGTGTCAAGGAACGCGAAGGCCTGCTTGATTTCAGCGGTGCAAAAACAGCGGTCATGTTCTGCAATGGCATGTGGTGTGGCCAGTCACCCAACAACATCAAGAATATGCTGAAACTGGGCTACCCGGAACACAAGATCAAATGGTACCGCGGCGGCATGCAGGACTGGGAAATTCTGGGCTTGTCCACGGTAAAAGGGAAATAGCCCTCTAACACGATTTACGATTCCCTCCACTATATGTGAAGTTATACCGGGGCAAATCATGCCCCGGGATTTTTTTTTCGCATCCGGCTGATGTAGCGATAAAGGGTGCGCTCACCCACGCCCAGCGACGAAGCTGCCTTGCCCCGATGACCACCGGCCTGTGCCAGCGCCTGCATCACCTCGTCTTCGTTCAGGCGTCTTTGCTTGTACAACAGGGCATCGCTACTCAGTTGCGCACATCGACCTGCCCGGGAGACATTAACCGATTGATCGCCGCCAAACACCAGGTGTTCCGGCCTGAGTGGTTCATTACCCGCAAGTATCGCCGCACGCTCAATGATATTCCGCAACTCCCGAACGTTCCCGGGATAGTCGTAACCCAGCAATGATTCAATAACCTCGGGTGACAACGGCAATAACCGATCACCGTCCGGCAAGACTGACAGGAACGTCTCCGTGAGCGCCGGGATATCATCGATATGGTCACGCAAGGCCGGTATCTGCACCGGAAAAGCGCTCAACCGGTAATACAAGTCGTTGCGGAACTGTCCCTCCTGGATCATGAACCGGAGATCACGATTGGTAGCGGCAATAATACGCACATCAACATCAATATATTCCGTACCGCCGACTCGTCGTATCTTGCCGGTCTCGAGGGCACGCAATAGACGCGTCTGCATGGCCAGCGGCATTTCACCAATCTCGTCAATAAACAGGGTTCCGCCACGAGCGGCTTCAAACAAACCGATCTTGCGCTTGTCGGCACCGGTGAACGCGGCCTTTTCGTGACCGAACAACTCTGACTCAATCAGGCTGTCGTTGATTGCGCCGCAATCAAGAACCATGAACGGTCCGACCGTGCGCCTGGAAAACTGGTGAATATATTCCGCCACGCATTCCTTGCCGACACCACTTTCTCCCTGCAACAACACCGTGGCGTCAGTAGGCGCCGCCCTTTGCAGCAGCCCCACCAGGTGCAACCACGGGCGTGAACGGCCGACCAGGCCACAGGCTTCCTTGGTGGTATGGGCAACAGGATGAATGGTTTCACCCATGTACAGCACTTCGCCGTCTTCACCGACAATGGGAGCTGCGCGAAGCTGGACATATTCCTCGTGTCCTTCGCAGTCATAATGAATATGCATAACCTGGGTGGATTTGCCGGTACGAAACACTTCCTCCAGCGGGCACAATTCACCATGCTGACTGCATGGCACATCGGAGTGATGCGAGACCTTGTGACAGCACTGGCCAACGACTTCATCAGCAGATTTCTGGAAACGCTCGAGATATGCGCGGTTTGCCGCCAGGATCCGGTAGTTCCGATCCATAACCACAAATGGTTCGGGCAGAATATCAATTATCTGCTCGCAGGACGGCTTGACCATTCTATCCATTGCACACCCTCGAATTCATTGATTCAAGTAATATACAACAAATAATAGGCCAATAAGCCGGGGTTTTAAACCTTTGATGTCACTGACAGTTGTTCGATGAATGCTGCCAGCCCGGGGAACCGGGGCACAATTTCCTCCACATCCTCATACGTATCAATATCTTGGGCCTCCGGCAGTACTAGCGGAGACATGCCCAGCTCCCGGAATCGTTCCATGGTCCCGGCATATACGGATGCCGCACCCCACGGCAGGCCCAGAAACAGCCGTGGTCGCGGCTTTCGCAATCCTAACAAATAATATCCGCCGTCCAGGCTTGGCGCGATGATCGCCTGCTCCGTAATACTGGCCTGCCACGCCAGGGGCAAGACTCCGGCCAGTGCATACGGGCTATCGGTCCCGATAATCACCGCAAATTCATGCGCAACCAGGCTGCGCACCAGCTCCTGCTGCATTTTATTGCCAAGATCGCCTTCCACCTGGGGACGGCATTCGAGCGCATATTGGCGACACAACTGCTCAACCAGCGGGTGCCGGCAATCCGGTGATACCGCCAGCACTACCGAGCCCGGCCAGGTTGCGGTTGCCTGCTCTACGGTCTGGCGTAACAGAAATCCGGCAATGGCGGCAGCACCGACATCGCCGTACACCGGGGCGAGACGCGTCTTGGCCATACCTGGTAACGGTTGCCTGGCCATAATAACCAGCTCGGCTTTATGCTCAGCGCTCATGCAAATACCTGGCTGCCAGCCGCTGCGGTGCTGCACCGCGCCAGTAACGCCATCGCAGCCACCACATCTGCACAACCGTTCGTGTGATACCTCGATTGAGCCAACGCCGCGCATCAGTTGTGGCGCTTTCATGAATACAGGCGGGCGCACCTACTCCAAGCAGGCGGGCGCTCATCTCAATATCTTCCATCAGCATGATCGGGGCAAAGCCGTCCAGCATCACAAATACATCACGACGCACAAACATGGCCTGGTCGCCGGTACAAATACCGGTCAAACAGGAACGCAGGTTCATCATGAACGCTACCCGTTTCAGCAGCCACCGGTCCTCTTTGAAACGCACGTCAAAGCGGCCCCATTCACTTCCTTGCAGAATCGCCCTGCTGATCTGCTTCATCGCATCATCCGGCAACCGGGTATCGGCATGAAGAAATACAATGACATCACCGCGACAACATCGCGCCCCGGCATTCATCTGGTTTGCCCGCCCGGCGGTTGCGCGCACCAGGCTGATATTGTCATTGGCAACATACTGACCCAGCAGTTCGAGTGTGCCGTCATGACTGCCGCCATCAACAATGATTATTTCACACGCGTTGTTCTGGTGTGACAGGAGGTGTTCAACAAGGGATTTGATGACCCGGATTTCGTTCAGCACCGGCACAACGATGCTGATCGCCGGTGTTTTGCGGGCTAACTGATCTTCAGCAGCTTTTTGCGAATCAGCCATACCAGCAACAATACCGGGCCTGCGCCATGCATGAACAGGTCGAAGATATCAATGGGCCTGGACAGGGTTCCGGCTGCGAGCATTTTCAGCTTTTCCCACAGGTGTGGTTCGGGCTGGAACGGCGCCAACCCCAGCAGTATGGCCGGCAAGGCAATGGTAAACAGGTCCAGCTTGTCGAGCCACTTGAACATGTTCAGGCTCCCCGCGTTCCGGCCTGGATCAACTCGATCTTGTAGCCGTCCGGGTCTTCGACAAAGGCGATCACGGTTGAACCGTGTTTCATCGGGCCCGCTTCGCGCACAACATTGCCGCCACGCTTCCTGATTTCATCGCTGGCGGCATAGGCATCTTCCACTTCCAGCGCCACGTGACCAAAACCGTTGCCAAGATCATAACTGTCGGTATCCCAGTTGTGCGTCAGCTCAATAACAGCGTGTTTGTCTTCCGGGCCATAGCCGACAAATGCCAGGGTAAACTTGCCGTCAGGAAAGTCCTTGCGACGCAGCAACTGCATACCCAGCACCTCGGTATAAAAGGTGATGGACTTGTCCAGGTCACCAACACGAATCATGGTATGCAGCATGCGCATGACTTATTTCCTCGCCTTCAGCTTGGCAGCAATACGCATGCGCAAGGCGTTGAGCTTGATGAAGCCACCGGCATCTGCCTGGTTGTAGGCACCGGCATCATCCTCGAAAGTGGCAATTTCCGGGTCAAACAGGCTGTTGCTGGCAGACTCACGGCCGGCAATAATGACATTGCCCTTGTACAGCTTTACCCGCACCTTGCCGTTGACGCCGACCTGTGATGCATCAATCATGGTTTGCATCATTTCACGCTCCGGGCTCCACCAGTAACCGTTATAGACCAGGCTGGCATAACGCGGCATCAGTTCATCCTTGAGATGAGCCACTTCACGATCAAGTGTCAGCGATTCCATGGCGCGATGCGCCTTGAGCATAATGGTGCCCGCAGGCGTCTCATAACAGCCGCGCGACTTCATGCCGACATAGCGGTTTTCAACAATGTCATCGCGACCGATGCCGTTGTCGCCGCCCAGCTTGTTCAGGGTCTCCATCACTGTCGCCGGTGACATGGCCTTGCCATCAATAGCAACGATGTCGCCCTTTTCGTAAGTCAGTTCGATATAGGTTGGTTGGTCCGGTGCCGCTTCCGGTGATACGCTCCAGCGCCACATGTCTTCTTCCGGCTCTGACCATGGATCCTCGAGAATGCCGCCTTCGTAGGATATGTGCAGCAGGTTGGCATCCATGGAATAAGGCGACTTCTTGCCTTTTTTGAAATCAACGGGAATGCCATGCTGCTCGGCATAGGCCATGAGTTTTTCGCGAGAGTTCAGATCCCATTCGCGCCAGGGCGCAATGACTTTTACATCCGGCTTCAGGGCATAGGCGCCCAGCTCGAATCGTACCTGGTCATTGCCCTTGCCGGTGGCGCCATGGGAAATGGCGTCGGCGCCGGTCTCATTGGCAATCTCGATCAGGCGCTTGGCAATCAACGGCCGGGCAATAGAGGTACCGAGCAGGTACTCGCCTTCATAAATGGCATTGGCACGAAACATCGGGAAAACAAAATCACGCGCATATTCTTCGCGCAGGTCGTCGATATAGATTTCCTTAATGCCCATGGCCTTGGCTTTTTCACGAGCCGGCTCGACTTCCTCGCCCTGGCCGATATCGGCGGTAAACGTCACCACCTCGCAACCGTAGGTTTCTTCGAGCCATTTCAGAATAACCGAGGTATCCAGGCCTCCGGAATAGGCCAACACCACCTTGCGGACATCAGACTTCGACATGTTTGCTTCCTCGCACAAAAACGAGGCGCGATTATACCCAAAACCCGGGCGATTGCGCGCCTGTTGTCGAGGTACGCGGGTGGCCGGGACTACTGGATCAGGTGTACCCGGACCCGACGGTTGATGGCGCGGTCCGGCGCGGTTTCATTGCCGCGCAGGGGCAAATATTCGCCAAAAAACCGGGTACGAATCTTGGTTTCCGGAATGCCGGCTGTTGTCAGGTAGCGACGCACCGAGCGGGCGCGGTCGAGGGACAGCTTGAGATTGCTGCCGGCACCGCCAACGGCGTCAGTATGGCCGCTGATGAGTACCGTCTTCACCTCCGGGTGAACTTTCAGGTAATAAATCATGTCGTTGAGCGCCTTCTGGGCATCCGGCTTCAGCTCCCACTTGCCGGTATCAAAATGCACCATGTCCTTCATGATGGCATTGTTCGGTTCCCCGGTCACATCCAGCGCCAGGTCAGCCACTTGCACTTCAGCCTCGCCATCGTCCGGGTGTTGGCCGAGGCGAGCATGCACACCGAGCACGCCGGCCTTGGCCAGTACCTGTTTTTCACACGCCAGGAATTTTGCATAGACTGGCAGAAATTTTACTGCCGACACCGACACCGCCAACGCGCCGTGCTCACCTTCAAACTCGTGAAAGCGGAATTCCGGGGAGCGTCCAGCCTCCAGCTGGGACAGCAGGATGCGAGCCGGGATATTGCCCATGGCCACAGCGGTATGGTTCCCGGCCACGCCCACTTCAGGAAGCACGACCATTTTGTCATCGTGGCGCCACACGGCCGGCATTGCCTGGATCGTCGCCGTCGACTTGCTAACAGCTTCCAGCCCCTGATCCGTATGCAGCAGGAACGACATTTCTTCCGGGGTGCGCACGAACATGGCCTTGCCGTAATAAGGGATATCCTGGCGCATGAGGCAGCGGCCGTCCTTTTCTTCCAGTTCCCAGTTGGCCTCGATCAGGCGCGGACCGTACCGCCTTGGCTCCACCAGCACCGCATGGCCGTTCAGGTTATCCGCCAGCGTATCCTCGCGGGCAGACGCATCCCCGCCCACCTCGTTTTCGTGAGTCGCCGACCACGCCAACATACTGGTCGGCACCAGGGTCAACAGCAACAGGATTTTCGGGAAGCTGGCACGCATTTTACTACCATCCATAGTCAGGTTTTTTCCGGTATGGCCTCCGGTATTGCCTGATTATCGGCAAATCCCGGTCACAACTTGAACCAGCTCGTCACCGGGCCCCTGCCAGGCCTGCAGGGTGTTGTTGTCGGCAAATCACGGCGACTTCGACGCCCTGACGCAATCTGAAATGTCGCAACCGCTAACTCGTATTATGTTTTATACTCATTACACTTTTGAATGATTATGAGTCCCATTACCAACAGCAATCATTAATGGTTTGTCGTGTTGTTATTTGTTCATGCTTCTATACAATGTGCGCATCCTGTAACCAACGATGTAACAGAATCCTGCAACGTGTCGCTTCCGGTTTACATCAATACCTTTGGTCAGCACCTGCAGAACCGCCATGGTGAACGGGTACACAAGATTGCGATTGATGCCGGAATGAGTTGCCCCAACCGCGATGGCAGCAAGGGCCATGGTGGTTGCAGCTTTTGCAATAACACATCATTCAGCCCCAATGGCAGACAGCCTGTCCCGCTGAGCCGGCAACTTGAAGCCGGCCGGCAGGTCATACGAAAGCGCACTGGCGCAAGAAAATACATTGCCTACTTCCAGGCCTATACCAATACCTACGCCGATATCGACTATCTGCGAACCCTGTATGACCAGGCGCTGGATGAAACAGACATCATCGGTCTTTCCGTAGGAACACGACCGGACTGCCTGCCGACCCCGGTCATCGATTTGCTGGCGCGCTACCGGGACCAGGGTTACGAGGTATGGCTGGAACTCGGGCTGCAATCAAGTTTCGATGCAACACTAGATCGAATCAACCGGGGACATCATTTCGGAGAATACCGCAAGGCTGTTACTGCCGCGCGGGCACGAGGCATACCGGTATGCACACACCTGATCATCGGTTTGCCCGGTGAAACCCGGTCGCATTACATGACCTCTCATCAACGCGTGCTGGATCTGGGGGTTGATGGGTTGAAGCTGCACCCGCTACACGTGGTCAAGGGCACACGCCTGGCCAACGAATGGCGACGGCAGCAATATCAGCCCTTGCTGCTTGAAGATTATATCCAGGTCGCGGCAGATATCATCGAACACACGCCCGCGGAGATCTGCTTTCATCGCATTACCGCCACGGCATCAAAACAGATTCTGCTGGCACCCGACTGGTGCAACCGGAAGTGGCGCGTGCTGAATGCCATAGAATCAGAACTGGCGCGGCGAGGCGGCAGCCAGGGATGCGGGATACAACAACAAAAACTGACGGTGAACTGCCCATGACAACACAACGCATAGACCTGGTCTGCCCTGCCGGCAGCCTGCCGGCACTCAAGGCTGCCGTGGATAATGGTGCCAACGCGGTCTACCTGGGGTTGCGCGATGGCACCAACGCACGCAACTTTCCCGGGCTTAACTTTGACGAAGCAACACTGAAAAAAGGCATACGATATGCGCATGATGCCGGCGTCGAAGTACTCATGGCAATCAACACCTACCCGCGGCCACGGCAGTGGCAGACCTGGACCCGGGCCGTGGATATTGCTGCCGGCCAGGATATCGACGCGCTGATCATGGCCGATACCGGGCTGATGCACTATGCATGCGAAACCCACCCGCACCTGCGCCTGCACCTGTCGGTACAGGGGTCTGCCACCAATCACCAGGCCATTGAATACTACGCCCGTCATTTCAATATCAAGCGTGCAGTACTGCCGAGAGTGTTGTCACTGTCACAGGTACGGCGGGTGATTCAACACACCAACATCGAAATCGAGGTGTTCGGTTTCGGCAGCCTGTGTGTCATGGTCGAAGGCCGCTGCACCCTGTCTTCATATGTCACCGGAAAATCACCCAACTCCAACGGTGTATGCTCGCCTGCCGAAGCAGTACGCTGGGAGGAAACAACCAACGGCAGGCGGTCACGACTCAACGGTGTACTCATTGATGAATACAGCAAGGATGAAGCTGCCGGTTACCCGACCCTGTGCAAGGGTCGCTATCTCTGCGGTTCCGCGCCTTACCATGCCATGGAAGAACCCACCAACCTGAATGTGCTCGAAGTGTTGCCGGACCTGGTTGATGCCGGTGTCAGCGCCATCAAGGTAGAAGGACGCCAGCGCAGCCCGGCCTACGTGGCGCAAGTCACCGCGATTCTGCGACAGGCGCTTGACCATTGCCTGGCTAATCCCGGGTCCTACCGGGCGAAAGACAGCTGGCTGCACCAGCTGGATCGCATGGCAGAAGGCAGTCGTCATACGCTTGGCGCCTTGCACCGACCCTGGCAATAAGGAGGCCAAGATGAAACTGGCATTGGGTCCAATACAGTATTTCTGGAAGAAACCTGAAGTGCAGGCGTTTTATGAGCAGGTAGCCAACCTGCCTGTTGACACTGTTTATCTCGGCGAGATTGTTTGCTCAAAACGACGGGAAATGCGACTGAACGACTGGCTGGATACAGCAGCCATGCTGGAAGCCGCCGGCAAACAGGTTGTACTGTCAACCATGGCGCTGATAGAAGCGGAATCCGAACTGCTGCAAATGAAAAATATCTGTCGAAACGGCCGCTACCTCGTGGAAGCCAACGATATGGCAGCCGTCAACATGCTTGATGAATACTCACCATTTGTCGTCGGGCCGCATATCAATACCTACAACAGTTACACGCTCGCACAACTTGCTGCCAGCGGCGCCACGCGATGGATCATGCCGTTTGAAATGGACCGGGACAGCCTGGCAGACATTCATCAACACCGGCCTACCGGCATGGAAACCGAGGTGTTCGTATTCGGGCGCCTGCCGCTGGCGTTGTCTGCACGCTGCTACACTGCCCGCGCGCACAACACCGGCAAGGATGATTGCGAATTTCGCTGTGGCGATTACGACAACGGCCTGATGATGAAAACGCGAGACCAGGAATCGTTTCTTTCCTTTAACGGCACACAGGTGCAGTCAGCCAAGACCTACTGCCTGTTTGATGACCTGGAATTCATGAAACAGCAAGGCGTTGACGCAATTCGTATCTCCCCGCAGCGAAAAGGAATGCCGGAAATCATCAATATCATCCGCCAGCTCCTGGACAATAACATGCGTCCGGGCGAAGCCATGGATGCATTGGAGGAATTCGTCGAATACGAGTTGTGTGACGGTTACTGGCATGGCCGACCCGGCATGGACCTGGCCGGGGACAGTCATGAGCTGAAAATTGCCGGGCAAGGCTGAACGACAATGAACCCCGGTTGCAGCGATGTATATTGTTCAGGCGTGCCGCAGGTTTTTCAGTCTCACCTCAAGGTTACGCCGCATCGCGCTGGTCCGGCGCAGACCGGACTCGACCAAATCCACGACAATACCAGGCACCGGCCTCCCGGTGACATCACTGACATGGGCCTGCCAGTCAAACTCAAAGGCATCAAGCAGGTTTTTGAAATACAGGCCGGCCTCCGTGTCGCCCTCAAGACACAGGCGGCGATTAAAGAACAAGGTATCCGGGTCTTCCTGGCGGGCAGCAAGGGCAATGAAGTCCTCGAACATGCCACTGATGCTGACATCCCAATGATGCGAATCGCCACGCCTGGCCCTGCCTTCATCAAAAACAAAATACAGCGACATGCTCATATCGGTGATGTGTACACGAATAGTCCTGCCGTTGAGTTCACGCAGGGAGTCACGAATCTCCTGTCCCCGAACAAGATGGCTGAACAGCCTGGCGGTAATTTCATTATGGACAACAGCGGGAACCAGTCGTGCCGGTACTTCGAGAACCCTGATAACCTGTTTCAGCATGGCATAAGAACCTTGATCAAAATCAAGAGTGTACGGGACAAACTGTCGGATCATTTGATCCCGGTCAAAAAGCTGCAGGCAAATCATTAACCGAGATTCGTTTCCCATGGCCTTCGATAGTTTGCGAGACTTTATCAATTCACTGGAAACCCGCGGACAACTGAAGCGTATTCATGTGCCTGTCAACCCACAGCTGGAGATGACCGAAATCAGTCAGCGTGTACTCAAGGCCCAGGGTCCCGCCCTGCTGTTCGAAAAACCCACGGGCTCTTCGATCCCGGTATTGACCAACCTTTTCGGCACCACTGACCGCGTGGCCACGGCTATCGGCCGGAACTCGCTCAAGGAACTGCGCGAATTGGGCCGGATGCTGGCATTCATGAAACAGCCGGAACTGCCCAACGGCATGGCCGACGCACTTGGCAAAATTCCATCACTGAAAAAGCTGATCGACAGCAAGCCGAAACTGCTGGATCACGCACCGTGCCTGGACTGCGGCACCGAAGCGGGTAACGTTGACTTGTCGACGCTGCCAATCATGACCCAGTGGCCGGAAGATGCCGGGCCGCTGATTACCTTTGGCATGGTCATCACCCGCGGGCCAGACAAGGCCAGACAAAACATCGGCATCTACCGGCAACAGCTGATTGGTCGCAACAAGCTGATTATGCGCTGGCTGCATCACCGGGGAGGCGCTGGTGATTACCGCGACTGGCTGCAACGCTACCCGGACAAACCGTTCCCGCTAACCGTGGTAATCGGAGCTGATCCGGCAACAATAATTGCCGCGGTAACACCAATTCCCGACACCATTTCCGAATACCAGTTTGCCGGCCTGTTACGCGGCAGCCGGTCACGCGTGGTTCAGTGCCGAACCAATGACCTGCAAGTACCGGCTTCGGCAGAGTTCGTACTGGAAGGCCACATCCATCCCGGCGAAGAGGCAGATGAAGGACCCTTTGGAGATCACACCGGATACTATAATAGTATACAACGGTTCCCGGTCTTTACCGTTGACCGCATCAGCCATCGCGAACAACCCGTTTATCACAGCACTTACATGGGACGCTCGCCACACGATGAACCTTCAATCCTGGCGCAGGCATTGAATGAAGTATTCATTCCGCTGCTCCAGCACCAGTTCCCGGAGATCGTTGATTTCTACCTGCCGCCTGAAGCCTGCTCCTACCGGGTGGCCGTGGTCAGTATTCGCAAGGCCTATGCCGGACATGCACGGCGCATCATGTTTGGCATCTGGTCCTACCTGCGCCAGTTTACCTACACCAAGTTCGTCATTGTTGTTGATGACGATATCGATGCCCGTGACTGGCAACAGGTGATATGGGCCATTGCCACCCGGGTTGATCCGGCACGAGACAGCTTTACCGTTGAAAACACGCCTATCGATTATCTCGATTTTGCCAGCCCGCAACCGGGATTGGGGTCCAAGATGGGTATAGATGCTACCAACAAGTGGCCCGGAGAAAGCAGCCGCCAGTGGGGCAAACCCATCGTCATGGATGAAGCAACTCGACAGCGCGTTGACAACATCTGGAAAACACTCGGCCTGTAAGGAGATTTCTCAGTGCGCGTATTGCTTGTTTATTCCAACAGCCTGGGCGAATTGCTGGCGGCACCCCCAATCGGCCTGGCCTATGTTGCCACTGCCGTTCGCAATGCCGGTCACGATGTACGCTTCCTGGACTTGCTGATTAACAGTCAAGGCGAACAACTGCTGCGCAACCATATTGATGAATTCAAGCCGGACGCAGTCGGTATATCGGTCAGGAACATCGACAACCTTGTGCATCAGCGACTGACATCACATCTCAATGTACTGACTCGGCAGATTGCCATGATCAGGCAATGCAGCGATGCACCGATTGTTCTTGGTGGGCCGGCCATTTCCATACTCGGCAAGGCGGCACTGGAGCACCTTGATGCGGATTTCTGTATTGTCGGCGAAGGCGAATATTCCTTTCCCCGGCTGTTACAGTGCATGGAACAAAAAGCTGACTACAGGGACATCCCGGGCTTGTGTTATCGATTTGATGGCAACATCTATGACAACAATCCGTCCACTCTGTCCCGGTTTGGCGCCTCCGGGCTGGAACAATGGATAGACTGGCAGGCTTACCAGCGCCGCGGTGCCACCTGGCCCATACAAAGCAAGCGCGGTTGCCCGCTTTCGTGCAGCTATTGCACCTACTCTGCCGTCGAAGGCTGCGGTATTCGCAAGCGCGATGCCAGGGACGTGGTCGATGAAATCGAACACGTATCACGCACTATCAACCCGCGTTGTTTTGAATTTGTCGATTCCACGTTCAATCTGCCACCATCCCATGCGCAAGCCCTGTGCGAGGAAATACTGCGACGCAACCTGCGGGTAAACCTGACCGCCATGGGCGTTAACCCGCTGGGCATCAGCCGGTCGCTGCTTGCATTGATGAAGCGCGCCGGTTTCAACTCGATGATGATCACGCCCGAGAGCGCCAGTGATGTTGTCCTTGAAAAAATGAACAAGGGATTTGCCAGCGATGCGGTCTACCGCAGTGCCGAGCTTGCGCGTCAATCCGGTATCCCGAGCATGTGGTATTTCATGCTTGGGGCGCCCGGCGAAACCCGCGCCACCGTGAACGACACCATGACCTTTGTTGAACAAATGCTGCCGCACAAAGGCTTTTTGTCCATGTTCACAACCGGTATCCGGGTGTTGCCCGGTACCGAGCTTGCAAAAAGCGCAGTGGATGAAGGATATTTCGAGGCTGATGAGAAATTCCAGCAGCCAGTGTTCTATTTCTCCCCGACCGTGTCCGAAGCCTGGATGCTTCGAAGGGTGTGCCAAACCATTGCCCGTCAACCCAACATCGTTCATGCCGCCGAAGACAGCCACCCTGTCTCGCGCCGGATTACAGGTGGCGTTTACCGCCTGGCCAACAGTCTCGGCGCTGCGCCGCCCTACTGGCGGTTCCTGCCCCATGTGTTAAGAATACCGCCGCTGCCCAAACTCCGGGCACGGGCCGCGAGCCGGCAATCCGCTGGATAAACCTGGGTATCGCCCCGCGCCCGGGCGAGCCCCGGATGCCCTTGACTGCCTTGGGCAGCCGTGCATAATACGCAGCCTGTAGCCTTACAAGTATTTGATTTTAAAAAAGTTTGATCAGATACCGACAGTGATTAACCAGTAACACCATTCAGCCCGCTCGGCATTAGGCACCAATACGACTCTATGATTCATAAAATTCCCGCGCTGCTGCGCTTCCTGTTTTTCGTCTCCATTGGCTATATCGTCCTGTTCAGCGGTTTGCGCCTGGCATTCTGGCTGTATTTCAGCGACGCGGCTGACAATATTCCCGCCGATGTCATGCTCGAATCATTTTATATCGGTTACAAGTTCGACCTGCGCCTGACCATGTTTGTCATAGCGCCGGCCTTGTTCCTGGGCTGGATCAAAACACTGAGCCCCACCTGGAATGAAACCGCACGCAAGGGCTGGGCCATTTATTTCGGTATCGCCAGTCTTGCCCTTCTGGTGCATTACAGTCTGGACTGGGCCCATTTTGCCTACCTGCGCACACGCATGGATGCCACCATCTTGCGCTTCCTGGCCGACTTTGAAACATCCATGCAAATGGCCTGGGAAACCTATCCTGTTATAAGTGGCACGCTGGCGTTGCTGGTGATTGCCGGCGCTGCCGGATGGCTGATTTACCGGCTATCCTGTTACACCGCACAGCATCCGGGCATGGAACTGCCGACAAAGAAGAAAAAAGCTGTCGTGGCCACGGTTGCAAGTTTTGTTTTCCTGGCCGGCTGTTACGGCAATCTTTCCTGGTACCCGCTACGCTGGAGCAATGCTTTTTTCAGTACTCACCCGTTTGCATCATCCATCGCCCTGAACCCGGTGATCTATTACGGCGAAACGTTCAAGAACCAGAAGATCTCCTATACGGAAGAGTCAGTGCAGCAACATTACGATGTCATGGCTGACTACCTGCAGCTTCCCAGTCCTGACAAGCCCGGCCTGGACTATCGCCGCCTGGTTACGCCGGTAAACCCGGTAGTCGCCATCAATGGCAGGAAACCGAATGTTGTGCTGGTATTTCTTGAATCCTTTGCCGCCTATAAAACCGGTGTGTTTGGCAATACACTGAACCCGACTCCCAATTTTGACCGGCTGGCCGCCGACGGCCTGATGTTCAAAAATCATTACGTTCCGCATAATGGCACGGCGCGCAATGTATTCGCCCTGCTTACCGGCCTGCCTGACATTGAAACCGAGGCCACGTCCTCGCGTAACCCGACAATCGTAAACCAGAACCTGATCCTGGATCAGTATGATGGTTACAAGAAGTTCTATTTCCTGGGCGGCAGCACCAACTGGGGCAACATACGTGGCGTGATATCGTCCAATATCGAAGACCTGACCATCTTCGAGGAAGGCAGCTACCGTGCGCCACGCGTCGACGCCTGGGGCATTTCCGATATTCACCTGTTCGAGGAAGCCGCAGACGTCCTGGACAAGCAGGACAAGCCTTTTGTCGCCGTGCTCCAGACATCCGGCAATCATCGACCCTATAACATTACTGATGACAACAAGGGATTCAAATACGACGCGCAGGAGAGCAAGGTATTAAAAGCCAACGGTTTTGTATCCAACAAGGAATACAATTCGTTCCGCTTCATGGATCATTCCATCGGCTATTTTATTGAGCATGCCAGGAAGAAGAAATTTTTCAAAAATACAATATTTGTATTTTATGCGGATCACGGCCTGCTGGTCGGCAACCCGGGTGCGCACATGCCCAAAACCGAGCAGCCGCTGCACATCACCCGGCATCACATTCCGCTGCTTGTATACGCGCCACACCTGATCACGGAACCAAAAACCATTACCAGGGTCACAAGCTCGCTTGATGTCATGACCAGCATTGCCAGTCTGGCCGGTATTACACACCTCAACACCACGCTGGGCCGAAACTTCTTCGACGACAAGTATGACGGTGAGCGTTATGCCTTTGCGCTGTGGCACAGTACACCGTTGCGTATCGGCGTCATTGGTGATCGCTATTACTTCCGCATGTTTGCCGATGGCAGCGAGAAATCACTGTTTGACCTGCAATCGGAAGAACCGTTTGCCGACTTCAAGGACCAGTTCCCGGACAAGGCCAGGCGCATGGAAGAGATCACCTGGGCCATTTACGAATCCACCAAGTACATGCTTCGAAACAACGGCGCCAAGTACAAGGACAAGAACAACAAGGTGGTACGCTAGATGACCCTCGCACACCGGATATTGATCGCCCTGGCAGCCATGGGCATCAGCTTTGGCGGCCTGTTCTCCCAAAGACTGGCTGAAGACCGCGAACTGAAACCGGTCTTTGCGAAGGAAGAACTGTGTCGCACCGCCACGGCGGCTGACTCCGGCAGCGAACTGCCCGTCTACCGCAGTATCGACGTTCATCCTGCCGGCCTGACACGACAAACCCATGCCTCGGCACTGCTCGATATTGGCAACGGGGCACTGCTCGCCGCCTGGTACGGGGGTAGCTACGAGGGATCAAAGGATTCCGCCATTTACCTTGCCCGTTTCAGTCCCGAACAAAACAGGTGGTCTGAAGCCCGGGCCATCAGTGATCGCTTTCGCACCGGTGCTTCAGTATCCCGGTACATCAAGAAGGTTGGTAACCCGGTTATGATTAGAGACCGCGCTGGCAGCATTCACCTGTTTTATGTTTCCGTATCCCTGGGCGGCTGGTCCGGAAGCAGCATCAATCATATCCAGTCCGGTGATTATGGAGAATCATGGAGTGTCGCGCGACGATTGATCAGTTCGCCATTTTTCAACCTCAGCACCCTGGTCAAGGGTCAGCCGCTGCTGCTGGAAAACGGCGTCATTGCCCTGCCCGTATACCACGAGTTGGCGGGAAAATTTGGTGAAATGCTGTATATCGATACCAGCCAAGGCGTGATCGACAAGCGTCGCATCAGCCAGGGACGCGCCAGCCTGCAGCCTTCGGTAGTGGCATTTAACGACAAGGATGCAGTTGCGCTGTTGCGCTACGCTGGCAAGGCCGAACCGCGTATCCAGTATTCCGGTACTGTCGATGGCGGGTTGAGCTGGAGCACCATGACAGCCACTGGCCTGCCCAATCCCAACGCGGCTGTCAGCGCCCTGTGCCTGGACAATAACGGTGTTTTGCTCGCGTTCAATAACAAAGAACACGGCCGCAACGACCTGTCTCTGGCTGCTTCTGACGACCGCGGCATACACTGGAAAGTTCTGCACCAGGTTGAAAATGAAAGCAACGATTTAACAGAGCATCGCTTTTCCTATCCTCACCTGATTCGCGACAGTCTCGGCATGTACCATGTCAGCTACACCTGGAACAAAACCGTAATCAAGCATGTCAGCTTTAACCGGGCATGGCTGGAGTCAAAACTGAAATGAGCGGCGTCCTGCAACAAATGCTGGCGATATTCAGCGCCGGGTGCGTTATGTCACTGGCCATCATTGTAACACTTCGTTATACCCGTACCGACAACTACATCAGTCGGTTTCTGCCCGTGGCCGCGTTGCCGCTGCTTGCGCTTCCCGTTAACGGCCTCCCGGTTTATAACTACATTCGCGGAATCATCGGTGACCTCAGCATTGTCAGCCAGGGCCTGGTACTGGCCACGGTTGTCGCTCACGTTATTGGCAAGAACCTGGTCGACTTCAACAGCCATCGCTGGCTGTACCCCGTGATAGTAGTTGCCGGTATTGTGCTGTACCCGGCTGCGCTGGGACTCGGGCCGATTGACAGCTATCAATGGGGATTTTCCGGACTTGCCTTGCCCGTAGCGGTATTACTGGTGACTGTATTTATGATCCTGAAAGAAGCGTGGTTTGCGGCCTCGTTACTAGTCGTTGCCGTGCTGCTCGCCGGTATTCCGGCCATGGAATCCCGCAACCTGTGGGACTACCTGCTGGATCCTGCCGTGTTCGTGTATGCCTTGTTCCCTGTTGTCCGAAAACTCAAACATGCTGACGCCGGCAAAAACAGGCAGCTCATCTGATTACCGGTTCCGGCATATGAATCCCGTACCCCTGGATAAAGTCAACGCCGATCTCCTGTAAACACCTGATGGTCTCGTCGTTCTCCACGCCTTCCGCGACCGTGGACAGGTTCATGACATGCCCGACCTGGTTGATGCTTTCGACCATTGCCCAACTTACACGATCGTAGGCAATTTCATTCACAAACATTTGATCTATTTTCAGCATGTCAACGGGCAACAGTTTCAAATAGGCAAATGATGACAAGCCGCTGCCAAAATCATCCAGCGCAAACTTGCAGCCCCTTTCACGCAATGCCTTGATGAACTGCTCAGCCAGCGACATATTGCTGATCATTGCCGTTTCGGTAATTTCCAGGCAAATCCTGGAAGGCTCATCCAGTTCATCGATCTTCCGGACGATTTCCTGCATAACCCGGGAATTGGCCAGGGTTTGGCCTGACAGGTTAATGCTCACATGTCCCTGGCTGCCAAATCGTCCAAGCTGAATAGCCTCTACCGTATTTTGTACCACCCAGCTATCAAGGTTCATCATCATCCCGTAACGTTCCGCGGCCGGAACAAACTGTCCCGGTAAAACAAGCTCCCCGGCGCGATTGCGCATGCGCAATAACACTTCGTAATTGGTCCTGCTTCTGTCAATGCTGACAATTTTCTGGAAGTACAGCTCCCAACGGTTTTCCTCAATTGCCGACCGGATCTTGCGGGTCCAGTTCATTTCCCGGGTGCGTGACTGCAACGTGGTATCACTGTCTTCGTGCACATAGACCTGGTTTCGTCCCTTTTCTTTTGCCATGTAACAGGCTGCATCCACGGCACTTAACAGGCTTGCGGAACTGCTGCTGTCAGGCTTGATTTCCACGAGACCAATACTGGCGCCAAGCCCGAAAACTTTCTGCTCCCAGGTAAAACGGAAATCCTCAACTGTCTTTCTCAGTTTGTTGGCCACGTCCCGGGCCACCGATACCGGGCAGCTATCCAGCAGAAAACCGAACTCATCTCCTCCCAGTCTGGCCAGCACGTCATTGGTGCGCAACTTTGTTTTAAGTTCACTGGCAAGCAACTTCAGCAATACATCACCTGCCTTATGCCCACAGGTGTCATTGATCACCTTGAACTGATCAAGATCGATATAACCAAGGGAAGATGTGACTCCATTATTTTGCGCCACTGCTACAGCCTGGTCGAGACGAGCATGAAAATGCTGACGGTTCACAAGACCGGTTAACACGTCATGATGGGATTGATAGACCAGCTTCTCGGTAATGGCCTTAAGCCGGGTGACATCCCAGGAATAGACACGAACCCGATCGGTATCCGGTATGTACACCAGTTGCTGCTCAAATGCCTTCTCGCCCACAATAATATTGCGAGTAACAGCAGCAGAACCATTTCGCAGGTGTGGAAACAATTCAACAATACCCGCGGTAACCGGATGGCTGTGCGTATTGTCGGTTACCAGTTCGGGGAATGCCGCTTCCGCCACCGGGTTTAAATAGATAATTTCACCAAAATTACCCATCTCGACGATAGGTATCGGGCTCAATCGCGGGTAGGATGCAAGATAATTGATTTCCTGTTGGATTTTTTTGCGCTCGCTGACATCACGCAATGCGGCAGTTACCAGCAAACGGTCATTTGCTTCGATAGAACCGAGACTGATTTCCACGTCTATAACCGATCCATCTTTTCGCAATACCTGAAGCTCGCGCCCTGACCCCATGGGACGCGGCATGGGATTATCCCGGTAATACTGTCTTAATTCGACATGATGATGTCGCAATGATTCGGGTATAAGTATTTCTACTGTTTTGCCGACAAGTTCACGTGCGCTATAGCCAAGCAAGGCCTGACACTGGGCATTGGCAATAAGGATTTCACCCGGCTCGTCAATTACCAGCATGGGATCAGGCGCTGAATTGAGCAGCTGACGAAAAAAATCGATCGAGTTCTGCAACTCCGCCGGCAGACGAAAATGCGAAAAACCCCTAACAGTACTATCGTTAGGCGTAGCGGACACCGACACTCACTCCTCCAAAATACAATCACTGACAACCAGGAGTCGTCACGCCTTTTCGGGCGTTTTTCTAGTATTTATCCGCTAACCATAGTAGAAAATTTGGGGAAATGGAAGAATTGGCTTACCGATTGTGGTGTCTGGCCAAGGCGCGAATACCGAGGGTTTTGGAAGGATTCCAGAACAACTCCTGACCCCGATTCAACCCATTTTTTTTCGCAAGATATTGATATATATGTATATTCCTAACACGAAAAGGGCGCCCAGCGTATCGGCAGTAATGTCTTTCTGTGCATCCCAGATATCACCCTGGGAGCCCAGTACCGCGATACCCGCCTGGGCATCAACGCTGATGGCGTACTGCCATTCGATAACTTCATAAAGACCTGCCACCGTTACGATTGAGAACAATGGGAACAGGAATAACAGCCAGCGCGATCGTACCAGTCGCTTTCGATGCAGAAGCTCGGCAATGGCATAGGCGTAGAAGCCGACACTGAAATGCGCCAGCCGGTCATAGTGATTACGCTCAAAACCGAACAGGTTGCTGACAAAATCAAATGGTACGCGCTCAAACGTGTAGTGCCCGCCTATGGTGTGAAGAATAATGAACACCGACATCAGGCTATAAGCCATGGCTGAAAACCGGAAATGACGGTAACTGTATACCAGCAGGGAAACTATGATGATGACGGGGATGTTTTCCGCCCACCAGACATCACGCGAATACGGCTCGACCGCGCAAATCGAAAACACGATCAGGTACAGACCAAGAAGAGCATGTGGCACGACCTGGCCGCGATTCTCTGGCTTCATCAGAATGACTCCCATGGAAACCCGGCGATAATGGTCACGCCAAGCCCTTCACGCCCATGGGCTACGTCAGCGCGAATCACCATTCCGGACTCTGTCACCAGTCGGCCACCAATGCCGTAACTATGACGCATTTTTTCGCCCAGGTCCCTGCGCCGATCGGCCACTGTTCCGATTTCATAAAAGAATGCCAGCTGCAAAGCACTGCGGACATCCTTGGCAATAAAAATATCAAACGGCGTGGATTCATCAGTCAGGTTCCAGCGATACTCAATGCCGGCGAACTGCGTATGCGCCGCGTTATATCGCCCCATGGGATAGGATCGCAATCGACTCGTGCCACCCAGACCATCAACCGTTCCGTACTTGTTGCCCGCAACGACATTGTCGACCAGCTTCAGGCAGTCAGCCTGCTGGTCAGCAGTGCCGAGTGTACAATCCAGGCCCATGATACCCTGCACCGCCAGTGGATCGGTCTCACCCTCCTTGCGCACATGCGCGTCAGCCTGGTAGTAGTTGAACACCAGCGTATCCCAGCGCCGGAACGGGTAATAGCCGGTAAAGTTATACTGCATGGCAAACTGGTCCGGCGCGTAATCTTCGCGACGCGGGCTGTGTCGGGCAGTCAGGTCAAACCTGAGGCCAACCCTTGGGTTCAGATAGTCATCGGTATAGTCAATTCGGCTTCCGGCGGCATAGGCCTGGAAATCCTCGCGATCAGCGCTGTCGGTAGCCTGGATCAGCTCACCATCCTTGTCACGAATTGCCGACAGTTGCCAGTAGCCGGTATAACCCATCAAGTAAAACTCGAACATGCGATCAAGCCAGGTAGCGGTGAGACGGCTGCCGAAAAAATCATTGTCATCCATTTCCATGATCAGGTAGTCATCCTTGTCACCGCTGATGCCACGGGTGTTATATGCCTGGAGACTGACCTTGTTGAACGAGCTTCCGCTCACATCCATGATCAGATGTCGATCAACAAGGTGGATGTCCGACGCCGTCACGCCGACACCCTTCAAGTCTCCCTGTAATACATAACCAAAAATATCAGCGTGGGTTTCCGAAACATTGGGCACAACACCCAACAGGGCGACGCCGTCACCGACTCCGGGCAAACTGTAAGGAAACGGAAATACGTAATAACCGGATTCGGTCTGAAACTGGTCACGACGTCGATCAATTGCTTCACCATCAGCACTCACAAGCAGAAGACATAGGCCGACAATGGCAACAAAAAACGTTTGGGCGAACCCGGTTTCCTTTTTCACGAATCACTTCCTCCCTGGCGTGCTATGAGTTACAAGCGTACAACGACAAGACATTTTTTCGCTGCATGTTCATGGACGAGGCCGCTGGTTTTCTCAAGCCGGGGCTGGCATCGCCCGACGTCGCCACAAGGCCAAGGTGATCAGCAGCAGGCATATTACGGAAATTGTCGCCGGGAACAGTACGGTCGCAACACTGTAGTTTTCAAGTGCCAGCAGCACAACGGCATTTCTCACCGAAAACATGAAGAAAAACAGCATTGACTCGGAATACGGCTGGTCGTAGGTCTTTCTTGCTGTCGGACCAAAACCCAGCACATCAATGGAGGTCAGAATGATGACTGCCATCGCCGGATCACTGGTAAGGTACCACAGCGGCAATGACGCCAGCGAAGCTGCGAAAAACAGCCAATCTACCCTGGTAATGGAAATGTCCGCCCGCCTGTGCCAGGCAAGCACCGCGACCACAATAGTCAGCACTCCGGACAATCCTATCGGCCAGGCGCCAACTCCGCCGGCATCAGAAATCTGGGCAAGAAACACGATAAACGTGGTGAGGCCCCAGATAATCCATGAAAACACATGGGGCCGCACATCACCACGAAGGATTGATCGCACATAGGGAACAAAAATGACCAGTGTAATGATCGTTGCCACGACGCTCAGGATCAGCTTGATATGGGTATCGATCATTCGATTGTGTATTCCAGCCGGTTCAGTTTATCGAGTCCAGTCGCGAACTGCACAATTGCCGTTTGCGCCTGGCAAAATAAACCACAAAACCATAAACAACGCCATTCCACATCAACAGCGCGACCGCCATCAACGTGATAACCCGCCCGGAAAGCGGTCCCGGGTATACCAGCGGCACGATATAGTGATCCATAAACCCGCCGCCATAGCCGGCTTCGCCGGCCATTTGACGCAAGCGCTGCTCCCAGGCAGTTAATGGGCATGGAAACGACAACAGATTGATGGCTGCCGCCCACAAGGCGGCCGGTACGTGAACCCAGGCAACACGATGCCAGCCAAGAGCCAGTAGTCCGCCCAGTATTGCAAACAGGATAAACGCGAGATGGCACAGCAACACTACATCAGCGAGAAAAGACCAGGTCATGGCTGCGGGTTTCCTGTACTGATAGCCAATCGCCACTATAGCGCCAAAATCACTGTCTGTGACCTGCTTGTTTTGCTGGCGCGAATAACAGGCCACAGCGCATTGACCGTACCGGAACAAGCGGGTGTAATAGCGCCACGTTTATTACAATGTTGTCCGGACAATGCCCCTGCTGCCCGTTATCGAAACAGTTCTGCCGGTTTTCCTGATTGCCGCACTGGGATACTTCTATGGCCGCAGGTTTGACACTGATATCGAAAACATGAACCGGCTGAACATGGATGTATTCATCCCGGCTTTGATTTTTTCCGCGCTGTCGGCGAAAGGTTTTGATATTGCCTCGTACCAGGCCTTGATGCTGGCCGGCATTGCCGTGGTGCTGGGCTCTGGCCTGCTGGTATTGCCATTCCTGCCCTTGATTCGGGTGCAGTGGAAGACCTTTGTACCACCAATGATGTTCACCAACAGCGGTAACATGGGCATTCCGATCCTGCTACTGGCTTTTGGCAGTGATGTATTGCCGGCAGCCATTATACTGTTCCTCGCGGAAAATACGCTACACTTCACCCTGGGCATGTACCTGCTGAATCACCGGGCCGGTTTTCTGCGCGTATTGCGTACGCCCATGATTCTCGCCAGTATCGCCGGCATAGTCGTGAGTCTCACGGGCATCACTTTGCCGCGCGCCATTTCCGCGCCGGTGGATATGATTGGCCAGATCGCTATTCCGCTCATGCTGTTCACCCTGGGAATACGCATGGTGCAGGCCGATTTCAGTGACGCCCGTCTTGGCATTATCGCCGGTATCCTGGCCCCGGCAAGCGGCCTGACGATGGCCTGGCTGATCAGTCCATTTCTGAACCTGGATCCGACACAACAAGCGTGCCTGTACGTGTTCGCATGCCTGCCGCCCGCAGTGCTGAACTACATGGTGGCCGAGAAGTATAACCAGGAACCCAAAAAAGTCGCATCGATCGTGTTTATTGCCAACCTGATGGCTGTAATCACGTTACCGATTGTGCTGGCACGAGTACTGTAAAAACCCCTGCAAAACACCGCGTACCGCCAGGTTACCTCGCCGGCGCCACGCCAGTTTCCTCATTAAACTCGTACATTTTTCACACTTGCGCATCGTGTAAGATATGACTTCAACCATGCACATCGGAATTCTTAACGCCCGTTCCGGGCTTTAGCAAGAACAACTTCATGATCGACCGCGGTTTCCGACTTTCCGTTCTGGCGTTTGGATTTTTTCTGGCTCTCGTCGCATTTCTGCTGATTTACGACGGCTATACCCAGTACCGACAATATCGCGAATTCCAGACCACGAATGCTGCAACGGTTGCCAGGGGTGTAGCGGCCGAAGTGGAACGGTTCATAACCGAAAAACAACGCCTGGTGAATATTTTCACCATGGATCATATTCGGCAGATATCCTCAGCGGCGGCAAACGAGGCACACATCGCCAAAAACATCGCCTACCTTCATGAGCGGGCACAGCGATATTTTCCGGATTACTTTGCGCTCACTATCCTGGACCAGGACCTTGATCCGATCATTGACGACTTTGACGGACTCATTGGGGAAGTTTGCCTGCAGGACACGCGCGCTGCACTTGAATCCGGGCGATACAATACGCGCATACATCCCAATCCCGCCGCCTATCATTTTGATGTTGCCAGTCCATGGCAGACCAACGGCACAAACGGCGCGTTGTTAATCGGTTTTCACGCAGACTTTCTCGGGCGATTACTGAAGAATCGACTGATACCCGGGCACAAGCTTGTATTGGCGGACAAGTCTGCAGATCATCTTATAGAGGTCACGCCGGATGGTTCACGCATAAACTGGTTACGCGATGACTACAGGATGCCCAGGGAAGAACTCGACAGGGTGCTGGTCAGTACTCCAGTCGTCAACAGCAGGTGGCATGTGTATTCACTACACGATCAGGACCTGTTCAGCAGCCAGATACGAAAGATCTTTTTTGAATCCGGCCTGTTGTTCTCGGGATTTTCCATTCTCGTTGCTGTCGCCCTGTACCGCCTTCACAACGAAGCGAAACAACGCATGAAAGCCGAAAAGATCAAGAACGAATTTATTTCCCTTATCAACCACGAGCTACGCACACCCCTGACCGCGATACGGGGTGGTCTCGGCCTTATTGCCGGTGGCGTTACCGACAGCATAAGCGGAAAAACCACTGAACTGGCCCGCATGGCACTGAACAACGCCGAACATCTCAGCCAGCTTGTCGATGATTTTCTTGATGTGCAGAAATTAAGTTCCGGCAAGCTTGAATATCACAAGGAGCTGGTCGACCTCGGTTCTGTTATCAGGCATGTGATGGACAGCTACCAGAGCTATGCCGGAAAATTCAACGCGCACTTGCGCTTTACCAGTTCCTGCCAGGACTGCATCGTGCATGCCGATCCGGGTCGGATCGAGCAGGTACTCGCCAACTTGTTGTCCAATGCAGTGAAATACGGAAAGGACAACGATGAAGTTATTATCAATCTGGACAAGAACGATGCCAGCGCACGCATCAGTGTTACCGATCACGGCATGGGCATACCGGAAAACTTTCGTCACCGGCTATTCAAGGCTTTTGAGCAGTCAGGGCACAAACGCGAACCGGTTATAAAAGGCACCGGTCTCGGACTCTACATTGCCAAGGCCATTATCCAGGAACATAACGGTGATATCGGCTTTGAAACCGGAGATGGTATCGGCACCTGCTTTTGGGTATCGCTACCCCTGGCCAGATAAGAGCCGAAGCTTGCCTGGTCAGGCAAACGGTAACCCGGCCAGGAGGATGTCATTCATCAAACCAGAGGAGTTGCTGGCCCCGTCAACAACTCTCTTCTTTGCCGGATTGATGCAAAAGATTGTTCAAATAGCCGGAAATACGTCCGGTTACTGCAGTCATGTCACCGGGATTCTCGCAATTCCTGACTTGCACCAGGAATCCTGACAGCAGGGTCAACAGAAATTGAGCCTCGTCATCCAGTTCCCCGGCAATCAGTCGCTTGCCGCAGGCCTCAGCCAGGGAATCCCGAAAAAACTTCTTGATGGTATTCTGGGCCGATAGTATCACTTCACGCACATCAGGCTCATGCGCGGCCAATTCCAGCGCAGTGTTCATTACCAGGCAGCCGCGCCTTACATCTTCTGACTCGGCATCTGCTACAACCAGGTCGAATAATGCAGTTATGCGTTCCAGGGCACCGTATTGTTCTGCAAGACGCTCCAGCCTGACCTCCCGCAGCATCACGTGATACTGCTCAAGGGACCGGATGAACAATGTACGCTTGTCGCCGTAGGTATTGTAGATACTGGCCCGGTTGATGCCCATTACATCAACAAGATTGCTCATGGACGTGGCATGGTAGCCATGCGTCCAGAACTGACACACCGCCTTGGCCAGGGTCTCGTCAATGTTGAATTGCGGTTGTGAAGGCATAAAAATTCCTAGATTGAAAAATCGGCAACCCATCCACCAGAAGTAAAATCGAGCAATACATCACGCGGCGCCATTTTCATGGCCGCGCCAGACCTGAATTCCTGCTTTACCGGGAAACTTCGGGCAAACTCTTCCGGATCGCAACTGGCTGCCTGAACCGTACGAAACGCCAACTCAATGTCCTGGTTCACCTTGATCGGCTCCAGCCCCATGATCTCGCCCGGATCATGGAACAGCGCCCGCTTTTTTACCACGCAGGTGAAATAGAGCTGCAACTCTATCAGCAACGGCTGGTTACGACGGGCCAGCTCCCTGGCAGCCCTGCGGGTCCAGCGCACCGTCACGGGCTTATTGCGCAAGCTCACCTGCTGCTGGTAACGAGACGGGTGCAGCAGCTTGTCGAGAATATGCAGCGGATTTGGAACAGAAAAATAACTGTAATGCAGATTCACACCTGTCTCCTTATTGGAACGATCGTTCCAAACGACACTAACACGTTTGGAACGATCGTTCCAGTCGCTCTTTCGACACGCCAGGCGCGAGCAGCGACAGCCAGCCTCTATTTTATTGTTATAATTCAGAATATTATGAGTAGTAGCAAACAATATTTATCGAACTGTTCCGCCGACAGGCACAGTTCTTTGCCGCCGGCAAAAAGAAAATGGCCCGCGCCGTTCCCGGTCGCGAGCCTATTCGGGCAATCGGTACTCAAGGACAGGTTCTGGTTACCGATACCGACACACTGTCGAAATGGTACATCCCCCCGCTGTCCCGGGCATAAAAGCGGAGATCATGTGTATTGGCGCCACAATTCGGCGCATACAATTTTGCCGTCAGGCTTCCCGCAAACGCAGCCAGTACTGATTCTGCCTGGCCGTTGATAGACGTTGTCCAGGTGAAATTCTTGTTGCCGAGCAGTCCGTCTTCAGTATCAGTTGCGGTTCCGGCAATATTTACCGAGGCATACCATCCTGATGTGTCTTGCAAAGATGCTGCGAAGCCCTGTCCTGCGAGTGGCGCACTTATTGCCGCAAACGGCGGGTAATTGAACGCGAATATCCTCTCGGCATAAAAACCTCCTGGCGCGGTACCCAAGTTTCCTGCTATGACGCCTTCCCATGATAGATGCATGCCATCAAGAAAGTTCGCGCCTTGCTGGCCGGTGGAAATAATCACATGTTTCCTGTCAGCAAGTGACACCTCTGCACGGGCATCAACGATTACAGGCGTCACCGCGTCTGCCACAAATGTTCCTCCCAGCGCTGCCCAGCTACCTGCCCGGCTGACAAGGTTATCATCACGATGGTCCAGCACCAGCGTACCCAGCTCACCGTTGTAATTAACACGCCAGCTTCCCAGGTACGACTCGGGAGCGAGAGGCCGGGCGCTGTCATACGCTGATGCCAAGAAAGCGGACTGCCTGGCATACCCGCCCCAAACCGTGGCATTGCCGTCATAATGCAGGCCGGCCATGGTCATATCATCGTAGGTGAAATTCTGGTATTCAAATCTTCTTCCCTGCAACTGGTCCCACCGCAGGTTTGGATTTGCCCAGTCAATGTAATAGGTCATCGATCTCCCGCTGATTACGCCATTCACGCGATAGGCATTCCCGGCAGCATCATAAAATGTGCCAATACGCTTATCCGCAACCCCGGCTACCCTGGGATATTCATCAAACAATGCTCGGGATGCACCCGGCATATGATAAACATGCAACTCTCCATGATGTCCGTCAAATGACAAATTCCACTTCCCGACAAAGGCCAGTTCCGGCCATTGCGTGGGCACATTAACGGTTTCGATATAACCGCCACTTGTTCCATAGGTACTCAGATAATTGTAGGAAATACGAGTCCAGCCGTCCGCCCCCGCGCCGTTTATTCCCCAGCTATTCTTGACTATGAAGAAAGGGTTGGCCGGGTCGGATCGATCATACCCGACAATCAGCATTGAATGGCCGTCCAATGCCGTAGAGCTATCGGGAACCCAGACACCGCCAGTACGGTTACCACCAACAAGAAAATCCCAGACCACCTCGTGCCCCATCAATAACGCCGCTTCAATTTCTGCCGGTGTATTGCCGGTCGCCAGCTTTCGAAACGAGCCGATTGAGTAATAGTTTCCGGCCGTCACGGCTGTGCGCGGAAGAATGGCGGGATCCAGATTATAATCACTGGCGTTGCGCTGATTCTTCCAGTATGGATCAGCCCAGTCACCGCACGTCGCGCAATAGGGGGTTAAATCCGGGTTGCCCGAAACATACGGCATATCCGTTTCGGACGGCACCCTCATCCAGTTCCGTAGCGCGCCGAGATAATACAACCCGGTGCCTCCGCCGAATGCCGCGACTTGTGTTTCAGTGAAATTCGGACCAAGCGTTGCCGGGCTCTCATCAGGAATTCCATCCCCGTCAAGGTCTGAAACGACCCCATCTCCGTCCCTGTCTTCAGGATTGCCCCAATTTGGATGAATCCACATGGTTTTTCCCATGTGGTTAACGAAATCTTCGGCCAGATTCAGATCGCCATAGCCGGCCTCTTTGTACGCTGCCTCCATGGCTGCTACAACCGAGAAAGTAATACAGGTACGCTTTCCCCCCTGATTTTTCAATGGCGTCTGCTGGAACCGGAGATCCACTACATCAGGAACATCAATATCAAGATTACCGTTTTCGTCACAAGCCGAAACAACCGTCATAACCAGCATGCATGTAACAGCTTTCGCTACCGGCTTCATGAAGATTTTCATACACGATTTCCTCTCACCTTTGGATCCGTCTGTTTTGATGCCACCCGCAACACTGATTCACCCCGCCGGCATCCGGTCACAGGGTACAAAACCAATATTAGTTAATGATTATTGATTGCAAAGTGATCTTGATCACATATCCGAGATGATAACTATATACGTGAACAACATGGTTTCATATATCGTTTTATAATTCATCATGACAAATGCAACAGGCGGCAATACTTTCGTATTAACAGTTGAGACAAAAGATGGATGGATTTTTTTAATTCAATTTTAAGACGTCTTGTTTCACTATCAGGACAACACGTACAATTACCCAAGTAACATATCGAGAAAAGTTTCGAGCCTCGTAATGTCAAACCTGGCGGCATTCTCCCAGGCATGTATTTCCGTGCAGGCGTAACCGGGTACTGCTGACGGGTTTAGTGCGTTAAACAGGAATATGCCCTGCTCTTCAGCCAGCTGTTGATGCCGTTCCATCAACGTCACTGCATCGCCTTTCAGGTAGAGCTGGAAGAAATTCACCTGCGGTGGATCGGGATTCACGATAACCCGGTCATGAGCCGAAAATATTCCCGCCAGCTCACGCGCACGGACATTCCAGGCCGGTATCTGTGGCAACACCTCGTGCATACGCGTCCGCGCTGAAACAACAAACGGGGCCTGGGTATACAGATTGCCGCCGTGACGCCGCTGCCAGGTTCGGCTTTCCTGGATAAAAGATTCATTGCCAAGCAACATGCTGCCACACATGCCGCCGATATCCTTGTAGAACGAGACATAGATGCTATCGAACAACTCCCCGATCTCGCCCAGGCTCCGGCCATAATAATCCTGGCACTGCCAGATGCGCGCACCATCAAGATGAATGGCAATCTCTCTTTCACGACACCACCGGCTCATCGCTACCAGCTCATCCCAGTCAGGCAACTGACCACCAATCATGCGCATTGGCAACTCTATCAATACAGCAGCCGGTTTTGAGCCAAGCCTTTCGAGATCAGTCAAATTCATTACACGATGCCGCATGGCTTCCGGTGCGCCGAACTGGATACGGCGCAGGCCGTGCAGATACTGGTAGCCAAGATACTCCGCGATTTCCGGGTGTGATTCCGGGTGCATGGCTACAGTCAGATTAGCAGCACGATCACACCAGATGCGCAAGGCGATCTGTTGCGCCATGGTGCCTGATGGCATAAATACG
Organism: Gammaproteobacteria bacterium; assembly: GCA_029880545.1. NCBI lineage: Bacteria > Pseudomonadati > Pseudomonadota > Gammaproteobacteria > Gammaproteobacteria bacterium. The sequence continues at coordinate 49,222 of JAOUOD010000002.1, forward strand.
GCCGATGCCTTGTTAAACATCCCCGCGACTTCAGCCTCAAATTCGCTGATGTATTCTCCTGCGCCGTAAACATCCGGCGCTACAGATTCGTCAACGACTTCAGCCAGGGATGACAACATCTCCTTGACGTTTAGTCTTGAGCCGTGGCCTGGCAGTATGTCAGTGCAATTCTTTAATATCTCACTCATATCTACGATGTCACCATATTTCTTGTGCGCCCTCCCCGGCAAAAGTATCTGCGTTGGATAGCTTCAGCAACGGGCGAAAACACGGGGCACATCCAATACATATAACCGGTATCAACTTCCGGGTTCGAATACTACAACGGTTCCGGGAATCCAAAAAGTCTGTGCCATGAATCGGCTCCTGAAACATCTTTGTGCGATACACGGTTCGCACCGGGCATAAACCTGAATCATCAGCGCTGACAAAATACTTGCCATTTTACTGGCATCAGTTGGCATCACTTCGGGGAAATATTGCTGATACACGTAGTACGCACGGGGAATCTGTTCTTTATCGATCCGGAAAGGGTCACTTATTGCGGAATGACTTGCCGAGTGCGCCACTCTTTTTTCCGGTTGCGCAGCCCGTTATTGACAACCACGGTTGCCATAGGCCGATACGGCAGGACCTGTACCTGCAAAGACCTGTGGCCAGAACTGATACCGGCCAGCCTGTCGTGGAATCAGCCTGGAACTGGGCAGGTTTTTCTGTCTCTATATACTGCGCCGGGGAGGGTGCTTGGCGCCAAAGCTGGACGGGTCGACGGGTTGCTTGTTAACCGGTTTTTTTGCGCTTGCCTCGGGCGATGCGCTCACTCATGTTGCGCGCACAATCTTCAGCATACTGCGTTACCTGCTGTAACGTTCCCCTGCGGTTCCCTACCAGGGTATTGCGACCCAGTGCAATTTCATAACGATACCAGTTGCCGTCCTTTATTCCTGCCGGCCGCTCAGCTTTTTCTACTGACAGGACGTGATACGACTCTTCAGGTGAAGCTGGCTGATTCAAGGTTTCCATTCATTTGACTCCATAAATTGGAAAATTAGGTCTACCGGCGAGCCGACTTTCGCCCCTTGCCGCCAGGTTTCTCGTGCCTGACTTGCAGTGTTTTTCCGTCAATAATTTTTCCATCAAGGCCGGAAATGGCGTTTCGTGCCTCGTGCCCTTCCATCTCAACAAAACCAAAGCCTTTGCAGTCACCGGAAAAGATATCCTTCACCAGCTTGACGGAGCGCACTTTGCCAAATTCGGAGAACAGCGTTTCCAGGCCGGTTTCAGTGGTTCCTCGTGCGAGATTGCCAATAAACAGTGTCTTCATAACAAACCCTCATTGGCATTGACCTACCGGAAAAAACAAACCCCGCAGGCGCGGGGTTGTCCTTGTAGTACTGCGGGCCAGGTCAGACTCTGACGTTGGAAGCCTGCGGACCCTTGGGACCGTCTTCCACATCAAATGTCACTTGCTGTCCTTCTGCCAGGGTGCGGAAACCATCGCTGGCAATAGCGGAAAAATGTACGAATACATCCTTGCTGCCATCAGAATTGGTAATAAAGCCGAAGCCCTTGGATTCGTTAAACCATTTAACGGTTCCTGTTGCCATTTTAAACCTCTTGAGAAAATTGAATTGAACACAATACAAAACTGACGAGGTTATTAGCAGGAGAAACCATTGGGAAGAACTTCTGACAAGAACCAGGAGAGTATGTAGTGGCGGAGATTCTACGGCAAAATTGGATCAATAGACAGCCTGACAAGCCCAAATCGGGACAATTTTCGGTTTGTTTTGGGAAAAAACCGGAAAAACTACAAAAATTTACCAAAATCCGGGCCAACCCGGGCACTGGCTACCGTTATCCACGGCTTGAATTCGTCTGCACTAAGCCGATTTGTTGAAGGCTTAATTGACGTTGTCGTGTCCGTAATACAGTCGACGCCATCCCTTTTTGCGTGTTTCGTGTCACTCATTTCCGCCTAATTAAAACACGCTACCCCCCAAGGGCGGGCATAATTCCCGTAACTGTTCAGGACAAGGCACTTCCCCGCTGTGGCATGGTCCTTTAAGACTTCTGAATAACTTCAGCTTGACTCATTTCGCAATACTGACTCCGGCCGCTACTGGATACAATTCGCCCTGATTTGCTGCCTTGTTCCAATAAACCGGCGTAAAAACATGGCAAATCAGCCCGGTCCACACCTGGCAGAATATTTACAAGGCTTGCTGTTATCCAGAATGCGGCAAGGCTGTGCGAGTTTTTGGTAACGCGGGTTTCCAAAAATACCTGATTCCGACTTAAAAATTAGCTATTGGCCTTCATTCATTGAATACGGCACCAGCCGGGCTGTGGTGGTCGGTAACGGGCTGCCTTGTTCCGGAACCCGAACTGTTTCATATTTTTGTTTGTATTCCGACAAGTCTGTAGACAACCCTGGTTACCGGTTTCTGTAAAAAATATACCACCAGGACCGGAACAAAAAATATCGCCACCAACAACAGAATCATGGAATGACCGGACTTAAGAGGAACTACGGAATTTTCGGCAGTCACCCTGTAGATTGATACAGAACTGAACCCACTGTCTCCCGCCATAAAGATTTCCACTTCCTGTGAATCACCGCTATCTTTCAATACTTTCACGGTTGCATAGGCCTCGCCTTCCGGTTCCCACCGGTAACTCATTTCTTTTTCCGGCACACGGAAATCAAGGTCTGGATACTTGGTTTTGTACCGCTCTGCGTCGTCGGTTCTATATGGAACCACATGCAATTCCGGCGTATGTGATTTCTCCTTTGCCATAAACGCAACAAAAAACATCGGGAGTGTGCCTTGCTGATCCAGATCCTTGATATCCAGATACGGGCTTTTCACATACAGCACACCCATCCCGGTACATGACCCCAGTAACACGATACTCATGGTCACAATTACCAGAATTCGTACAGCTACCTTCTTTGGCGTCGACGACTTCATAACCAAACACTCCCTGATTTAAGCTCAACCCGGTCTCTGAATTATCCAGATTAGCCAGACGTCTTTCTGGTTCCACTCCAGGTTCATATAAATCATCAAGCCCTGTACCTGATACATTCCTTACGAACCGGGAATTTCTTCATCAATATTGTTCCCGCAATACGGGCAATATTTCAGGGACTTTTTGACCGAGAACGGGCTTCCCGCGTACATGGCGATAACACCCCATTGACCATTGCATGCCGGGCAACGGATAAAAAACAAGGAACCGATTATCAAGAAAAAGAAAATACCGAATATAGACCAGGCTCCGACCGCCACGGAAACAACTATATTCTCCGAAACAAACGGCAGGACCAATCCCAAGATTATGCAAATATCAATAAGTACGGAAAATATTCTCTTTTTTCGATTTAATGCTTCCCGGATAGTCATTCCACGTACTCCTGATCGATTTTGGTTGCCATAATATCATCTTAATATACATAATTTTAGGCAGACAACCGGAATAATTTCATAACTTGTGCCGCGTACAAATGGGTATATTTACGGATATGAGTATACCTGCAATAACAAGACTGGAATCTGCTACACTGCTCTGGCAAGAGTCGTACAGGTCTCGCTTTATTGCTACGGGCAACCATTATGCCGGGCGAATTGATTACCAAAACGTAACAGCGCAGTTATATTTTTGCTGACCCTGATCTTTAACCCTGGTTCACCATGGTCTCTGCATTTATTAGGCGCCCAGTCCGGCAAAACTCTTTTCTGGCCGCATCCAGGTTGTACGGCATCATGGTGAGACACATATCCAGAATGGCGCGCCATAGCACCACATCGTATTTGTTCAAGTCACTCCCTGGATAATGCTTCTCTTTTCACCTTGCAGTAACCGCATGCCGTCAACGACTACATCTCGCCATCGCGGTACTCCGTCGCAACATCTTTGCCGGGAACGCTGTTTTTGCCATTCCAGGCAAATAGCCTGTACCCCCGGGACTATCAAAATCTGAACATTTTCATTTTTTTACCCCCGCCATGATGCAACAGACGGGGATTCTGAGTCGCGCCAGGCGGAATTATGATTTTTTCCGGCTTCGGGACCAGTCTCTTCCCGGCCAGGCTCGCGCGCAACCAGGATGGTCCGGCTTCATTCCGGCCAATCAAAAAAAACGGCCCACGAAAGGGGCCGTATATTTCGAGATGGTGATCTCATTTTAGCGTCAGGTTAACGCTTGCTCCGCCGCAGGCGGGACAACAGCCTCCTCGCCATGTCGCCAAACATTTCTGTCTGGGTCGGGTGCGGATGAATGGCACGCGCCACCTGCTCCAGCGTCATGTCACCGGCAACCATCATCACGCCTTCGCCGATCAGCGTATCAGCATGGTCAGCAAGGAAATGTACGCCGATGATACGGTGCGTATCCTTGTCGGCGACGATCTTGATCATGCCTGAAGTCTCGTTGGTGATCATGGCCTTGGCATCAATGGCCATGGGCGCTTTCACTTCAACGGGATTCATGCCGCGAGCCTTGGCCTGATCAACCGACAAACCGACAAACGCGGCCTGCGGACGGGTGAAAATCACACCGCAATCCTTGGCATCGTCATACGGGAACGGGTGACCGGTCAGAAGATCGGCAACAACGCGTCCCTGCTGGCCGGCCGTGTGGGCCAGCATCAGGCCGCCGATAACGTCGCCCACGGCAAAGATATGCGGCACGTTGGTACGACAATATTCATCGACCTTGATAACACCGTTCTCGGCCTTGACGCCACACTTGTCCAGCAGCAACGGTTCCAGTACCGGGCGCTTGCCAGTAGCGACAATGACATAGTCACACTTGAAGTTCTTGGTCTTGCCCTCGGCGTTTTCATAACTGAGTGTCATATCACCGGGCTTGCCGGAAATCTTCTTGGCCTTGGCAGATACTTCCAGGGTCAGGTTCTTTTCTTCGTTGAGCAGCGCGGTCAGGTTCTTGGCAATTTCCGGCTCCACTTCTTTCAGTGGCCGATCAGCCGCTTCCAGTACCGTGACCTTGGCACCGAGATCGGAAAAGATCTGCGCCATCTCAAGACCAATCGCGCCGGCACCTATGACACCGAGACGCTTGGGCGCATTCTTCAGCGACCAGACGGTATCAGATGTGAGCACGCCCTTGTTGTCGTGGCCATCGATAGGCGGCACAAACGGTGGCGCACCGGTGGCAATAACCGCGACACCGAACGTTACGGACTTGCCTTTCTTGCCATCACCGGGAATCGCGCGAGCATGCGGATCATCAGAATTGCCGCCGGTATCAACAAAAACTGAATGATCCGATTCAAACCGGGCAAAGCCCTGGATGACGTCAATCTTCACACCCTTGTCAGTCTTGAGGGCCATGTCGCCACGAGTTTCGAGAACAGACTTGCGGGTCTTTTCCAGCTTCGCCCAGGACAGGGTCGGTTTGTTGGTCCCCTGCACACCCAGGTGCGAGTCATGGGCACGATCGCGTACACGATCAGCGCCGGCACGCCAGGCCTTGGACGGGATACAGCCGCGCCACAGGCACTCACCGCCGGGGAACGGCGCGTCGTTAATCATGGCCACTTTCTTGCCATGCTGGGCAAGATCGCGGGCGCAGTCTTCACCGCCCGGACCGCCGCCGATAACAACAACATCGTAATCCCAGCTACCTTTTGGTATTTCAACCGGGGCAATAGCGGGCGCAGAAACAGCTGCTGCTGCCTTCGGCGCTGGCGCCTTGGTAACTGCCAATACCGGGGCCTGGCCGCTGAGCCATACCGGCTGCTCAACAATTTGCCTGAACACACCCAGGAACTTGGCCGCGTCGGCACCGTTGATAATACGATGGTCAGCCGTCATGGTAACCGGCATGCCTTGCGGGCCGGCGCTGGCAATAGCAAAAATCGCTGATGTACCCGGTGTCGGGATCGCATCAAACTGCGCCACGCCGAGCATACCCATGTTGGAAATGGTGAACGTAGGGTTGGAATACTCATCAGGCTTCAGGCGACGTGCGCGGGCACGATCAACCAGGTCAGCCCAGTCAGCGCTCAACTGGCCGAGGTCCTTGTTCAATACATCACGCAGTACCGGCACCACCAGGCCCATGCCTTCAGTGGATACGGCAATACCCACATCGATCTGGTCGCGCTCGACGATGCGGTCCTCGTGCTGGTACACGGAGTTAACGCCCGGGAACTGTTCGATAGCCAGGGCGGATGCCTTGGCCAGGGCAACGGTCAACGATACACCCTTGGCCTTGGATTCTGTCTTCAGTGCCGACTCGTCAATATTGACGGTAACGCGGAACAGCGGCATGGACAGTGAGTATTCCATGTTGTGCGATACCGCTTTTTCCATGGCGGTCATCGGTCGACCTTCACCGGCCACCTGCAGAATACGCTTGGTAGAACCCTTCTGGATGCTGCTGTTCATGACGTCAGCGGCGACAATCACGCCGCCAGGGCCGCTACCGGCAAGGCCGTTCAGGTCAATACCGTGGGCACCGGCCAGTTGCCGTGCGTAGGGTGTCGCCTTGCCTTTACGTGGACGCGGTGCCGGTGAAGCGCCGTGTGGCATGGCCGGAATACGGGTCTTGGGTTTGGCCGTGCCATGGGGCTCGGACTTGGGCTTGGCGGTCGGGGCAACCGGGGTTGGAGCGGAAGCGCCTGTCTTGGAACTGTCTACCACCTGGTCCTTGTTCTCGACAAGATAGGCAATAGGCTCGCCAACAGGCACTACGCTATCAACTTCCAGCAAAGGACCAGACAGGTAGCCTTCACGGAACACTTCAGCGTCCATAACCGCCTTGTCGGTTTCCACCGTGGCGACAACCGTGCCACGCTCAACAAAATCACCGATACTCTTTTCCCAGCTGACCAGGGTACCTTCGGTCATGGTGTCAGAAAGCTGCGGCATCTTGATGGCATAGGCGCCTTCTGTCGGCGCACCCTGCTCTTCTGCTACCGGTTCGGACACTTCCGGTTCGGCCGCCGCCACCGGTACATTACCGCCCTCAATAACAGCATCAGACGATGCCACCAGCTTGGCCATGGCGCCACCAACCGGGATCACGTCGCCCTCGGCTGCCAGCGGGCCGGAGAGATAGCCCTCGCGGAACACCTCGACATCCATGATGGCCTTGTCAGTTTCGACAGTGGCGACAACCGTGCCACGCTCAATGTAATCGCCGACCTGCTTCTCCCAGCTTACGACGGTACCTTCTTCCATCGTATCGGAGAGCTGCGGCATCTTTATAATGTATTCATCTGCCATTTTCTGACTCACAACCTTTCAGTTTAGTTAGCAGTTAGCAAACAACCGGCTACTAAATCTTGCCCATTACCTTTAATGCACCCTGGTAGACGTCATCCGCATCGGGAATGGCGGCTTTTTCCAGCTTGGCATTGAACGGGACAGGAACGTCGGCAGCATGGATACGCACAGGCTGTGCGTCCAGTGCATAGAAACAGTCTTCGATCACAGTTGCCATGATTTCCGCACCCACGCCCACCGGTGCTTCGTCTTCTTCAGCAACCAGGAAACGATGGGTCTTTTCTACGGAACGGCGAATGGTTTCGCGATCAAGCGGCTTCAGTGAGCGCAGGTCCAGGACTTCGGCGCTGATCCCGTCCGCTTCCAGACGCTTGGCCGCTTCCAGGCACAGGTGAACCGAATAGTTGTAACCAATCAACGTAATGTCGGTACCTTCACGCACGATCTCCGCGCCTTCCAGCGGACGGAAAAATTCTTCATCAGGAATCTCTTCCTTCAGGTTATACATGCGCTCATGCTCGATGATGATGACCGGGTCATTGGAGCGTACGGCTGACTTGAGCATGCCATAGGCATCCAGCGGGCCACGTGGTGTCACCACACGCAGGCCGGAGGTGGACATGAACATGCGCGCCAGTCGTGCAGAATGCTGTGCCGCCAGCTGGTGCGCTGTACCGCCAGGGGTGCGCAATACGATCGGGCACTGCAATTGGCCGCCGGACATATAGCGAATCTTGGCGGCGGCGTTAACAATGGTATCAAGCGCCAGCAGCGCAAAGTTAATAGACATGATTTCAATGATCGGGCGCATACCAATCATGGAAGCGCCGATACCGATACCGGTATAGGAGTTTTCGGAAATCGGTGTATCGATAATGCGGTCGGCGCCGTACTTCTCCCACAGGCCAGAAGTGGCTTTGTAGGTACCGCCGGCAACGCCGATATCCTCACCCATGGCAATGACCATCTTGTCGTTTGCCATTTCCTCGTCATGGGCACGACGGATCGCTTCCCAGTATGCTGTTTCTGCCATATTTATATCTCCCGTCCTTACTGTTGCAGCGGGCCGATCCAGCGCGGATCGGGGTTATCATCAAGTACGTAACGATCCAGTTCTTCAACCTTCGGTTCCGGACTTTCCTCGGCAAACTTGACGATATCGTTTTCGATTTCGTTGTCGATTTCCTTTTCCATTGCCTTGATGTCGTCGGCGGTCAATACACCGGCATCAATCAGGCGCTGGCTGTAGATTCTGATCGGGTCACGCTTTTCCCATTCCAGTTCTTCGTCGCGGGTACGGTAACCCTTGGCATCAGACATGGAGTGACCACGGAAACGGTAAGTCATGAATTCAATGAAGTACGGCTTGCTTTCCTTGCGCACGTAGTTAACAGCCTTCTCGGCTTCAGCCATAACAATATCAATGTCCATGCCGTCGTGCTGGCTGGACTTCATGTTGTAGGCCGTATCCACACGCTTGTACTGATCCTTCTGTGCCGTGGAGCGGCTGATCTCGGTACCGATGGCATACTGGTTGTTTTCGCAAACAAACAGCACCGGCAGGTTCCAGACAGAAGCCATGTTCATGGTTTCATGGAACGTGCCCTGGTTGTTGGCACCATCACCAAGGAAACAGATGGCGATCTGGCCGCTGCCCTTGTGCTTGGCGCCCAGCGCCAGGCCGGCGGCCAGCGGGAACGGTTGTCCAACCAGTGCGTAACCACCCATGAAATTCTGGCTGGCGTCGAAAATATGCATGGAACCGCCACGACCCTTGGACGAACCGGTTTCCTTTCCATACAACTCGGCCATGACTTCGCGCGCCGGGGCGCCGGTCTTGATGGCATGAATGTGATCGCGGTAGCCGGTGATTACGTAATCGTTTTTCTCACCCTGGCCGACTACAGCCTTTTCAAGAACACCAGTGGCGACCGCTTCCTGGCCTGAGTACAGGTGCAGGAATCCACCGATTTTGCGTTCCATGTAGGCTTCGAAGGTGCGATCCTCGAAGCGACGATAAAAAATCATTTCGCGCAGCAAGCGCTTCTGGTCTTCTTTGTTCATGGGTCTCCCTGATGCGTCTCTTGGTGGGGGGAACCTAATATATTCAGGTTTTACCAGATTGTATTTGGGCCAGATCAAGCGTTTGGAACACTGACAGGCGGTGTTTAAAGCGCCGGTATGATCGTGGTTTTGTGGAGTTAGGTCAAGATCGGCACAAAATCACGTGTTTTTCGTGCATTTACAAAACCCCTGGTTTACGACAAAAACGTTGATTTCTGCACAATAGCGCCTTTTAGATGCCTGTTATCCAAATTTAAGCGCAATTACCTGCGCGTTTTTGTGCATAATCTTCAACACTGGATTTCATGGCCGCTGGAATAAAATCGACACCGCAACTGTTCATACCATATTAATACTCAAAGCCATAACAATCGGCCAATAAATATTTTTTCCGACGGACGGCCATACCGACCGAGGATTGCCCTTTCGAGCGACTACAACCAGGTAAGGAGACCATCAACATGAATATGAAACTGCCACGCACATCCACCGCCGGTATTGTCCTGCTCGCGTTGTTGCAATCTTCCTGCGGGGGCAGCAATGGCAGCAGTGACAATATCTCTGGCGCGCCGAATATCTTTACACCTACCGTAACTATCGACACCAATGGGTTCAATGTTGCCAGCATTCCCTTTTCTGCATCTAGCACGGGGGTGCTGAAATGGAAAATTACCGGCACCGATATTTCTTTCCAGATCAGCTGCACCACGACCGGTTGGGTGGGAATGGGCATTAACCCGTCGGGCTCCATGACCGGGGCCGATATTGTCATGGGGTATGTAACAACCGGGGCAACCGTGGAAGACATGCACGCTACCGGTTTTTTTGCACCGACAACGGATATTACCAATCACCTTTCAGGCGTATCCGGCACAGAAATCGCCGGGACGACAGAACTGGTATTTACGCGGGCACTGGATACCGCAGACAGCCAGGACAAAGTCCTGGTCGCGGGGCAGGACACGATCATGCTGTTTGCCTGTGGACCCGGTGGTGCCGACAACTTCATGACCCAGCATCAACACAAGGCCGCGCTCAAGATCAACCTGTGACGCCAACCCGGCGGGGCCAACAGCCCCAAACCGGGGCTGTCATGCGTGACTGGTATCGCCTGCCCTCCTTACCCCAGCTTTTTTGGGCCTAAACGGACCGTCAAATAGCTGTCGCTCGCTTGAATTTCTCAGGATTCTCCCTTAGGCTTTGCCACCAATCAAATTAGTCAACTTTTATAATCGATTCGATTCATTAACCCCGTAAGAGGAAAAACCACATGAAGAACCCACTGGATTCCATCACCGGTACGATTGTATCCGGTCTGATCCTGACCGTTATTCTTTATTATGTTGTGCGCAACTTCCTGATTGCTGCCGGCTAAATAAAAACACGCGCATAAAGCGAATAACAGACACCCTGTTCCCGGGCGAGCCAAGGCTTCCCGGATGATTCTGGAGAAAGAAAACCATGGAAATCTATCTTGTATTTGACCGCTGGCTGCACGTAATGGCTGGTATTACCTGGATTGGCCTGCTGTACTATTTTAATTTCGTACAGGTACCCGGCCTCGGCAAGGCAAAGGCCGACGGCACCGCTGCCGGCATTACCAAGCACATCGCTCCACGCGCACTGCTGTGGTTCCGTTGGGCAGCCCTGGTGACCTGGCTGACCGGTTTCTCCTACCTGCACGGCCTGGGAATTGCCGCTGACGCGTTCCTGCTTAAAGGCAATGCATCCATCATCGGCATGGGCGCCTGGTTGGGCACCATCATGCTGTTCAACGTATGGGTCCTGATCTGGCCAAACCAGAAAAAGGTTCTGGGCATGGTCGAAGCGTCTGATGAAGAAAAAGCCCGTTCCGCACGCGTTGCACTACTGGCTTCACGCACCAACACCATGCTGTCTATCCCGATGGCGTTTTTCATGGTGGCAGGTCCACACGGCGCAGTTCTGTTCTCATAAGAACTTCAGGTGCTGAACCAAAAAGCCCGGCCCGGATCATGATTCCGGGCCGGGCTTTTTTATGACCAGTTGCTTCTCCCGGGCTACCTGAGGTGCTTGTATATAAATGCAGCGGCGCGCTGATTGGCATCTTTCGATGCCAGGTCATCGGCAAAGGTGCGAACATTGTCCGGCCGGAAATCGAATCCGCGACCGACGCCTGGATAAATTACCAGGGTGGCGTCGCGGTTTTTCTCCTTGAGTGATTTCGTTGCCGATTCGATCGCGCGGCGACGCTGGTACTGCTCGTCTTCGCCAATAAAGATCAGGGCCGGAACCTTCAGTTCATCCGCTTCCGGCGCATAACCGTATACCTGTGACGGCTCGGGTGCATTGGGATCCTGCATATGCGGATACCAGGAAACATAACAGGCCACGCCTTTTTCCTGCGCCTTTTTGGTGACAGCCGCCTTAAGCGTGTAGTAACCGCCGCGTGTATGCGAAACCAGGCAGGTCTTGCGGCTGCTGATATCCTTGCGCTTTAGCACAACCGGTACGCCGTTGGCCACATCGTCTTCAATCGTGTAGTCGTGTTCGTAGGGCAGCGGGTCCATAAAGCGTGAACCGTAAATATCCGGCGCTACCACGACAAGGCCACGTGCGGCCAGGCGGCGGACCTTGGCCTGGATCAGGTCATCCAGTCCACGACGACCATGCACGAATAAAATGCCCGGGTATTTCCTGGTGTCCGCCGGCCGGGCCACCATGGCCCGGATCTCGTTGTCGCCACTCTTGTAATTGATCCACTCAGTTCTGACCTTGTGATTGGCGACCGGCTCCAGTGCGCCCTGCTCCCACCAGCTGGCATCCCACCACCATTGCTCTCGGGCATTATATTTTGCCGGCTCGTGCGCCCAGCCAGCAGCACTTGCCAACAACACGAGAACCATGGTCACACCAGTCAGCAGTTTCGGAGTGTTTCGATTCATAAATTCCACCCTTGTAGAATGTGCAGTCTTCTTTGGGACGAATACAGCCTCCATTATAATCCGTTTTTGTCAGCCCCACGGGCGCGACTCCCGGGAGAATCCGGAGTATCCGGATTTACCACCAAAAAACAGCAAGTTAATCCACTTGGCAGACGATGGAAAACTCATTAGAATTTGCTGTTTCCGATTTCAAATGGCGCCTGTTTGGGGCGCCTTTGCTTTTTAGGGATAAAAGACGTCATGACTGAACATGTAATGAATACCTACGGCAGACTCCCGGTCAGCTTCGTCCGCGGCGAAGGCGCATGGCTGTGGGACGAGCAAGGCAACAAGTATCTTGATGCTGTTGGCGGTATTGCCGTGTGCAACCTGGGACACTGTCATCCGGCAGTAACCGCCGCCATCCAGGACCAGGCGGCTACGCTCATGCATACGTCCAACTGGTATGGCATTCCGTTACAGGAACAGCTTGCGGACAGGCTATGCGAACTGTCCGGCATGGAGCGTGCATTCTTTTCCAATTCAGGCGCCGAAGCCAACGAAGCGGCAATCAAAATTGCCCGCCTTTATGGTCATAACAAGGGCATCCTGAACCCGACTATTATTGTGACTGAAGGCAGTTTTCACGGCCGCACCATGGCCACCCTGACTGCCACCGGCAACCGCAAGGTGCAGGCCGGTTTTGAGCCACTGGTAAGTGGTTTCGTTCGTGTTCCGTTTAATGATATTGAAGCCGTATCCCTGGCTGGCACCAATAACCACGACATTGTGGCAATCCTGGTTGAGCCGGTTGAAGGCGAAGGCGGCGTGATCGCACCTGACGAAGATTACCTCAAGAATTTGCGCAAGCTTTGCGATGAAAAAGGCTGGCTGCTGATGCTCGACGAAATTCAGACTGGCATGGGTCGCACCGGTCAGTGGTTTGCCTGCCAGCATGAAGACGTCATACCCGATGTCATGACGCTGGCCAAGGGCCTGGGCAATGGTTTTCCCGTCGGTGCCTGCCTGGCCCGGGGAATTGCCGCCGAAACCCTCAAGCCTGGCAACCACGGTTCTACCTTTGGCGGTAACCCGCTGGCCTGTCGCACGGCGCTGGCCGTCATTGAAACCATGAACAAGGAAAACATTCCGGCCACAGCAGCAGCTACCGGGGCACGGATTGTTGCGCGACTGCAGTCCGGGCTCACCAAGGTTGCCGGCATCAAAACCATACGCCATAAAGGCATGCTGATAGGCATTGAGCTGAATCGTGAATGCGGAGAGCTGATGCAGAAAGCGCTGCAACAGGGTTTGCTCATCAATGTAACAGCAATGAACATCGTCAGGTTGCTGCCGCCACTTAACCTGACCAACGAAGAAGCCGATCAGCTTGCCGATGGCCTGGTCAGCCTGTTGGCCGACTATCTTGCCGCGGCAGCCTGACCGGATATTGCGGGCGAAAAACCATGAACACGCGTCATTTTCTGTCACTAGCCGATATTTCCAGCGATGAATTCCGCGCCATCATTGATCGCGCCATTCACCTGAAGTCGCTGCGTAACCGGGGCATTGCCCATACTCCGCTGCAACATCGCATGCTCGCCCTGGTGTTTGATAAATCCTCCACCAGGACGCGAGTGTCATTTGAAACCGGCATGACCCAGCTTGGTGGCAACAGCATGTTCCTGTCGCCTCGCGACACCCAGCTTGGGCGCGGCGAACCAATTGAAGATACGGCCCGGGTATTATCACGCATGGTCGATGCCATCGTTGTGCGCACCCATGCTCATCATGACATTGAAACCCTGTCCACACACTCGCGTGTGCCGGTAATCAATGCCCTGACAGATGATTACCACCCGTGCCAGCTGCTAGCCGACATGCAGACCTGGGTCGAGCACCGGGGTGACGTGGCTGGCAAGACGGCGGCCTGGATTGGTGACGGCAACAATGTCTGCCACTCCTGGATGAACGCGGCGCGCATGCTCGGGTTCCGGCTGCGCATCGCCACGCCCAAAGGTTACGAACCGTCTGCAACCATGATTGAGCGCTGCAAGGACAGTATTGAGCTGACCAACAACCCGATGGAAGCCGCAGCAGCAGCTGACACGGTGGTCACCGACACCTGGGCCAGTATGGGCCAGGAGCAGGAAAAGGAAGCGCGCGAGCATGCGTTTACCGGTTTCATTGTTGATGAAAAGCTGATGGCTGCAGCCGCCAGTGATGCGATCTTCATGCACTGCCTGCCGGCCTACCGCGGCAGCGAAGTCAGTACCGCCGTGATTGACGGGCCGCAAAGCGTTGTCTGGGATGAGGCAGAAAACCGTTTGCATGCGCAAAAAGCCTTGCTCGAGATGCTGCTGGCACCGGAATCATTCGGGCAGCAATAACTGCCGATGAGACTATTGATCACACCAGGCCCTGCGTCCGGACCAACCGAATGCTATTCTTGCCGAATAACCTGACAACAGTGCATAACGACATTGAGCGAACTTCTCTCTCTTAAGGATATCAAGTGCAGCATAGACGGCCTGACCGTGGTCAATGGCGTCAACATGCAGGTGAACAAAGGCAACCTCGTTTGCCTGCTGGGACCTTCGGGTTGCGGCAAGACTACGGTATTGCGCGCCATTGCCGGGTTTCAGTCGGTCGATGAGGGCGAGATCAGCCTGCATGAACAACTGGTATCCGCCAAAGGATTTATGCAGCCACCTGAAAAGCGCCGGGTCGGTATGGTATTCCAGGACTATGCCCTGTTTCCTCATCTGACGGTTGGCGACAACGTTTCATTCGGCATCCGTCACCTGCCACCTGCCGAGCGCGCTGATACGGTGAACCGGATGCTGGCACTGGTCGGCCTGGATGCAATGAAATCCCGCTACCCTCACGAGCTTTCAGGGGGGCAGCAACAACGCGTCGCACTGGCTCGGGCACTGGCGCCCAAACCTGACCTGATCCTGATGGATGAACCTTTTTCCAACCTGGACGTGGAACTGCGCGAACGCGTGAGCTATGAAGTCCGCGACATACTCAAGCAGCAAGGCGCGACCGCGGTCCTGGTAACACACGACCAGCACGAAGCATTTGCGCTTGGTGACCAGGTCGGAGTCATGAACAATGGTCGCATCCTGCAGTGGGATACGCCTTACAACCTGTACCATGAGCCATGCTGCGCGTTTATTGCCGAATTTATCGGCCAGGGCGTATTTCTGCCCGGTGTACTGACCAGCCCGGACATTATCGAAACCGAGATTGGCCACCACCGGGGTAATCGCTCCTATAACTGGGAAACCGGCAGCAAGGTCGAGCTGTTGTTGAGACCGGACGACATTATCGCCGACCCGGAAAGCGACTTGCGCGCCACCGTCACCAAGAAAGCTTTCAAGGGCGCCGAGATACTGTATACACTGAAACTGAAAAGCGGTGCCGAGATCCTGTCAGTGCTGCCCAGTCACGCGGATCACGGGATTGGTGATGAGCTGGGTATTCGCGTTGAGACCGATCATCTGGTGGCATTCCCGCAACGGCAGCAATAAAACCGGGGTTTACTGTGGGTCGTTCCTGTCGGCCGGTTTTTGGCCTACACTTTTGACCTGGAACTGCACGAATGAGCAAAAAAATACTCCGATTACTGGTAGTGGATGATTACCCGGACGATGCCGATGCATTGGCCCGCAATCTTCGTATTGCACGGTTCATGCTGAAAAGTCATCGCGTAGTGGATGCTCCCGGGCTGCAGGACGCACTGAAAGACAACAAATGGGATGTTGTGGTTTCCGAGTTCAACCTGAAGGCGTTCAATGCCCGGCTGGCACTGGACGTGGTCCGCAACGCCAGCCCGAATACTCCTTTTATTGTCTACACCAAGGGCATCAGCGACGATGAAATGACTGACATCATGAATGCCGGTGCTCGCGACGTTGTCAACAAATCGCGGCCGGCGCGCATTGTTCCGGCCATCGAACGTGAGCTTGCCACTGCCGAGTACGTCAAGGAATATGACCGCGCCATGCAGGCCATGAAACAACTGGAACACAAGCTCGAGGCCATGGCCAACAATCCCAATGACGCAGTCAGTTATGTGCATGACGGGGTGCATATCGATGCCAACCAGAACTATCTTGACCTGTTCGGCTATGAAAACCTGGAAGAACTGGAAATCGTGCCCGCGCTCAACCTGATCGACAAGGATGATCATCACCTATTCAAGGACTATCTCAGGAAAGTATCCAAGGGCATCGAGGTGCGCGAGTCACCCGAATTCAAGGCAACCCGCAAGGATGGCAAGCGGATCGACATTGAAATCTCCGCCGGCAAGGTCACGCATAACAACCACGATTGCATACAAATCAAGGTCAATGACATCAGCAAGCGCAAGATGGCTGAAGACCGGCTGCATTACCTCAGCCAGCATGATCCACTGACCGGCCTGTATAATCGCCATTACTTCGCCAAGCTGCTTGGCGATGTCATCGGCGAAGCACGGGAACAACAAACACATTCCGCCCTGTTGTTTGTCGACCTGTACGACCTAGTCGCCATCAATTCCGAAATGGGCTATACCGCCGGCGACCTGGCACTGGTCAAGATATCCAGCGAATTCAAGGAACTACTTGGCGAAAACGCTATCATTGCACGCATCAGCGGTGATGCCTTCACTATCCTGCTGACCAACCAGGGCGAGGCCGTCGCCAAAAATACCGCTGCCGATATTGAAGCCAGACTGCACAACCTGGTTCTGAATGAACATGGCAAGACACATAGCTGCAGTTGCGTCATCTGCATCAACATGGTCACCTCCGAATCCGGGGATGCCCATGAACTGCTGGATCAGGGCGTTAGACAATGCGAGGAAAAACGCCCCAAACCGGCTGCTGTCGTACAATCAACCGCCCCGGAACCGGTTGCGGTATCAACCGCGGACATAACACCCGACACGGCGCCAGTCGAAGCACCGGTGCCGGCGCCGCAACCCGAAGTCGCGGTCATGTCGGAACTGGGCAAGGATATTGCCCGGGCCCTGATCGATAACCGGTTCCGGTTATTCTACCAGCCCATAATCGATCTCCAGGGCGGGGGCAACGAAAAGTTTGAAGTCTATATCCGCATGATTTCGGCTAACGGAGAGATATTGACGCCGGACAAGTTCCTCGACGAGGCGGAGAAGACCGGGCAAATGCAGGCCATCGATCGCTGGGTAGCCGATGCCGCCATTCGCTCAATGGCCGCATTGCACAACGAAGGGCGTCGCACGAGGTTTTTTATAAACCTGTCGGTACAAGCCTACGAGGACAGCGGCCTGAGCCCCATCATCAAGCAGGCGTTGAATGAGACCCTGGTTGACCCCCAATACGCGGTATTTGAAATTGATGCCCCGGAACTGGCCGAACGATCAACCATCATTCATCAAATGGTCAGCGATATTTGCGAACTGGGTTGCTCGATATCCCTGGATAACAGCCTGCCCGACCTGTCCACCGCGCTAAGCCTGCCGCGACATTCGGTGCGCTTCATCAAGCTGGCGGCGGACACCATCAGCAAAACGATGTCCAATAACGCCAGCAAGGAAACCATGATGTCAATGATGGAGATGGCGCGAAAACTGGATATCGAGGTCATCGCCAAGGGTATAGAAGATGCCGGCAACCTGCCCGATATCTGGAGCTCGGGCATTCAGTATGTCCAGGGGGACTATTTCCAGCCGGCAACCGATGACCTGGATTTTGAATTTGATACCGGTGACGAGGCCGAATTATCATCTGATACCTCATCCTGGTAAACAATAATACCGCGAGCACTTGTCGCACCCATCATCTGATTGTAGGCTCTCGCCAGCCCATCATTTAACCGAGTAATACCTATGTCCGGACAATTCATCTATACCATGCAATCGGTCGGCAAGATCGTTCCGCCCAAGCGGGAAATCCTGCGTGACATTTCCTTGTCGTTTTTCCCGGGCGCCAAGATCGGTGTGCTGGGTCTGAACGGCGCCGGTAAATCGACACTACTGCGCATCATGGCCGGTATTGATACGGATATTGAGGGCGAGGCTCGCCCGGCGCCCGGCATCAAGATTGGCTACCTGCCGCAGGAGCCGCACCTGGATGAAACCAAGGATGTGCGTGGCAATGTCGAGGAAGCCATGGGTCATATCAAGGATGCATTGGCCGAGTTGGACAAGGTCTATGCCGCCTATGCCGAAGCCGATGCTGACTTCGACGCGCTAGCCAAGAAACAAGCCGAACTGGAAGCCATTGTTCACGCATCCGATGGCCATAACCTTGAACGTACACTCGAAATTGCCGCTGACGCGCTGCGACTGCCGCCCTGGGATGCCGATGTCAGCAAGTTGTCCGGCGGTGAAAAACGTCGCGTTGCGCTGTGCAAGTTATTGCTATCCAGCCCGGACATGTTATTGCTGGATGAACCCACCAACCACCTTGATGCAGAATCCGTTGCCTGGCTGGAACGCTTCCTGCAGGAATTCCCGGGCACTGTCGTCGCCATTACCCATGATCGCTATTTCCTCGACAACGTCGCCGGCTGGATTCTTGAACTGGATCGCGGCCACGGCATTCCGTGGGAAGGCAACTATTCTTCCTGGCTGGAACAAAAGGAAAAACGCCTGGAGATGGAAGAGAAACAGGAAAGCGCCCGTCAGCGCGCCATGAAACAGGAACTGGAATGGGTGCGCAGCAACGCCAAGGGCCGCCATGCCAAGAGCAAGGCACGTCTCGCCGCCTACGAGGAAATGGCATCCAAGGAATTCCAGACGCGCAACGAAACCAAGGAAATCTATATTCCTTCGGGTCCGCGCCTGGGCGAACTGGTCGTTGAAGCGACCAACGTCAAGAAAGGCTTTGGCGATCGCCTGCTGATTGATGGCCTCAATTTCAACCTGCCACGTGGCGGCATTGTCGGCATTATCGGTCCTAACGGCGCGGGCAAGACCACGTTGTTCCGCATGATCACCGGCCAGGAACAGCCGGATGACGGCAGCTTCCGCGTTGGCGATACCGTGCAAGTGGCCTACGTCGACCAGAGTCGTGATGCACTGAACAATGACAAGACCGTCTGGGAAGAAATTTCAGATGGCCAGGACCTGGTCCTGTTGGGCAACAAGGAAGTGCAATCACGCGCCTATGTTTCGCATTTCAACTTCAAGGGTTCGGATCAGCAAAAGCGCATCGGCGACCTGTCCGGTGGCGAACGCAATCGCGTACATCTTGCAAAACTGCTGCGCAGTGGTGGCAACCTGTTGCTGCTTGACGAACCGACCAACGATCTTGATGTCGAAACCCTGCGCGCCCTGGAAGAAGCCCTGCTCGACTTCGCCGGCTGCGCCGTGGTGATTTCACATGATCGCTGGTTCCTTGATCGAATCGCCACCCATATCCTGGCCTACGAAGGTGACAGCCAGGTGACCTGGTTTGAAGGCAACTATGCCGACTACGAAGCCGACCGCAAACGTCGTCTTGGTGAAGATGCCGACCAACCGCACCGGATCAAGTACAAGAAGCTGACGCGGGATTAGCACATCTCTCTGCAATAGTTGATGACTGGCTGATGATTCTCAGTTAGCGCAATACCTCACCCAGACACTCGACTGTTTCCATGCATACAGGATGAAGTGAAGGGTTTGCCATGCCCGGCGCATTTAGCTATGCTCACAAGCAAATGTTGGTTTACCGGTACACTCTCGGTATCAATCGGCATACAAGAATAATAAACCCTTGCAGTGAATTCCCCCGATTGGAATTCAGCGACGCGACATAACGCGGGGCGCCTGGATTGTACAGACACCCTCCATCTGTTTGTTGTGCCTGAAAAACATCAAGAAAGGGGAACACCTCATGCGCCTCGTCACTGCCACCCTCAAACTTCTTTTGTTAGTCCCGCTCTTGGGTCTGCTGTCTGCGTGCCCGGACCGTGGTGGCAGTGGTGGTGGCGTCCCGGTACCCGGGACTTATACGGTAGGTGGGGCAGTCAGTGGCCTGGCTTCAGGAAACAGTGTCGTCCTGCAGAACAACGGGGCTGATGATTTAACGGTCACCGCCGATGGTGCATTTACCTTTATCACCGAACTGGCCGGGGGTGGTACCTATAATGTCACGGTCCTGACCCAGCCAAGTGGCCAAACCTGTACCGTGACCAACGGCAGTGGCACCGTGGCCGATGCCCATGTGACGACAGTTGCCGTGGATTGCGTGACCAACACCTATACGGTGGGTGGTACGATCTCCGGACTGGCTGCCGGCAATTCGGTCGTGTTGCAAAATAATGGCGGTGACTACCTGACGGTGAACGCTAATGGCGGCTTTATCTTTGCCACCAGCCTAGTTGATGGTGATGCCTACAATGTTACCGTATTAACTCAACCCACCTCACCCAATCAGATGTGCTCTATCGCCAACGGGACCGGCACCATCAGTGGCGGCAATGTCACTAACATTGCCGTGGATTGCGTGACCAACACCTACACCGTCGGCGGCACCGTATCAGGCTTGGCAGCGGGTAATAGTGTCGGCATTCAGAATGTGGGCTCCAGCTCCATGCTGGTTTCGGCCAACGGCAGTTTTACCTTGCCGACTGCCGTTTCTGACGGCAGCAGCTATAACGTCACCATCTCCATTCAGCCTTCCTCGCCCAACCAGACCTGTACAGTAACTAACGGTAACGGCACCGTCAGTGGTGCTAATGTCAGCAACATTGCCGTGGATTGCGTGACCAACACCTATACGGTGGGTGGTACGATCTCCGGACTGGCTGCCGGCAATTCGGTCGTGTTGCAAAATAATGGCGGTGACTACCTGACGGTGAACGCTAATGGCGGCTTTATCTTTGCCACCAGCCTAGTTGATGGTGATGCCTACAATGTTACCGTATTAACTCAACCCACCTCACCCAATCAGATGTGCTCTATCGCCAACGGGACCGGCACCATCAGTGGCGGCAATGTCACTAACATTGCCGTGGATTGCGTGACCAACACCTACACCGTCGGCGGCACCGTATCAGGCTTGGCAGCGGGTAATAGTGTCGGCATTCAGAATGTGGGCTCCAGCTCCATGCTGGTTTCGGCCAACGGCAGTTTTACCTTGCCGACTGCCGTTTCTGACGGCAGCAGCTATAACGTCACCATCTCCATTCAGCCTTCCTCGCCCAACCAGACCTGTACAGTAACTAACGGTAACGGCACCGTCAGTGGTGCTAATGTCAGCAACATTGCCGTGGATTGCGTGACCAACACCTATACGGTGGGTGGCTCCCTCTGGGGCCTGTATAGCGGTGTGCCAACAGATATTACCTTGCAGCTGAACGGTGCCAATGACTTTACCTTGACGGCAAACGGCCTGTTTACCTTCCCCACCGCCCTGCCTGATGGCAGCAGTTACACGGTGACAGTCTCGGCACAACCGACAGCACCGAACCAGACCTGTACCGTGGTCAATGGCAGTGGTGTTATTTCAGGGTCGAACATTGTTAACGTGGAAATAGGCTGTGTCACCAACACCTATACCATTGGCGGTACGATCTCGGGATTGGCGGCAGGCACGACCGGCCTGACCATTGTCAATGGCATGGAATCCATGACCTTGACCACCAATGGCAGCTTTACCTTCCCAACACCGGTATATGATTTAACCCAGTACGTGGTCGGGTTTAGGACTGCACCCACCAATCCCAATCAGACCTGCTCGTTTGCCAACAATACCGGCACAGTCAACGGTGCCGATGTCACCGATATCACCATTACCTGCACGACCGATACCTACACCATTGGCGGAAGCACTCGAGGCCTGAAAGTACCAAGCATCACAGGCGCGATTATCCAAAACAACGGGGGTGATGACCTGACACTTACTGCAAATGGTGTATTCACCTTCTCCACACCTGTTCCGGATGGCGACACTTACAACATTACTGTAATTAGCCATCCAACCGGTCCAAACCAAATTTGCACCGTGAACAATGGTACCGGCGCCGTTTCGGGCGCCAACATACTGGATATTGACGTACACTGTGTTCCCGAGAAGTATACGGTGGGTGGTACACTGACCGGTCTTCCAGCCGGGGCAACAATTACCCTGCAAAATAATGGCGGAGACTACCTCACGTTGTCGGGTGACGGTGCCTTTACCTTCCCTACTCCAAACGACGATGGCACGACTTATGACGCTACCATACGCACACAACCGACGACGCCGGACTACGAGTGCTCGGTAACCAACGGAACCGGTACAATTTCCGGTACCGATGTCACCAGTATTGTTGTTGATTGCGTGAATATCAGGCTCCACCTGGCCGGAATCTTCCTCAATCCGATGATGGGCGTACGCAGCACCGTGCGGATTGCCCATGGCGATCTTGATAATGATGGCGACGATGACCTGGTTGTTGGAAACGTCGGACAGAGTAACGAAGTGTTCCTTAATGATGGTACTGGCAATTTTGTCAGCAACCAGACTTTAAGCAGCATCAACACGGAGTCGATGACGCTTGGCGATATCGATGGTGACGGTGATCTGGACCTGGTAGAAGGAATGTACGCAGAAGGCAACAAGGTATGGATAAACAACGGTTTCGGCGTATTTACCGCCACCCCGCAGTCGCTTGGAACATATTACACTCAGTCCATTGCCATGGGAGACATAGATGGTGATGGTGATCTTGATCTTGTCGAAGGCGTCTACGGCCGATTTGACGGAACAAGTTATGTTGAGCGCGAAAATCACCTATACCTGAATGACGGTTCAGGCAATTTCACCGAGTCCGCCCAGCTACTGGGTAACAGCAACACCTGGTCGGTTGCCCTGGCCGATATTGATGGTGATGGCGATCTCGACATTGCAGAAGGCAACGGCTACGGCTACCAGCCTGACGTAATTTACCTGAACGACGGGTCCGGAAACTTTACTGATAGCGGTCAGACGCTAACGGGATACGATTCACAAGTGGTCGCATTTGGCGATCTCGATGGTGATGGTGACATGGATCTCGTGGTAGCACAAAAGCGGGGAGGAACCGGAAGCCCCAACCTGGTTTACTTAAATGATGGCTCAGGCAACTTTACCGACAGCCTGCAAGCACTGGGTTCTTTCTACACAATCAGCATCACACTGGGGGATATCGACAACGACGGAGACCTCGATATTGTGACGGGCAATCTCAATCAGCCCAACCAGGTCTACGTAAACAACGGGTTGGGTATCTTTACAGACAGCAGCCAACCGCTT
The DNA here is from genome assembly GCA_029880545.1 of Gammaproteobacteria bacterium. NCBI lineage: Bacteria > Pseudomonadati > Pseudomonadota > Gammaproteobacteria > Gammaproteobacteria bacterium. The sequence goes on from JAOUOD010000002.1 coordinate 72,686, forward strand.
GGAAATAACAATTCCACATCGGTGAGCCTGGTCGATATCGATGGTGATCGCGACCTGGATCTGCTTGTCGGCAATAATCTGAATGCCATCAACCATACCTATATCAATAACGGCAGCGGAGTGTTCACCGACGCTACACAGGAGATGGATGCGGATTACACGATGTCCATCGCACTGGGTGACCTGGACAACGACGGCGACCTGGATATGGTTGCGGGAAATACCAGTGGTGGAACCAAGTACTACCTGAACGATGGCAACGGTAACTTCTGGACCACGGGTGGCGTAATCTCTTCTCTTAATACCTGGTCTGTCGCGCTGGGCGATGTTAACGGCGACGGTCTTCTGGATATGGTGCAGGGTAACAATGGCCAGACTAACCGCGTATATTTCAATACCGGCCTCCCGGTCGACAGCGGTCAGTCCCTGGGATCCTTCAATACGATTGCCGTGGCACTTGGCGACCTGGACGGCGACGGCGATCTGGACCTGGTATCCGGTAATAACGGGCAACCCAACAAGATCTATGTCAACAATGGATTCGGTGTATTCACCGACAGCGGTCAGAACCTGAGACTATCAACCACCTACTCAGTTTATTTGGGTGACATTGACGGCGATGGCGACCTGGATCTGGTCACAGGCAACTTTAACCAGGCCAACGCGGTTTACCTGAACGATGGTGCAGGCGTATTCACTGACAGCGGTCAAAACCTTGGACTCGATAAAACAGGAGCGGTTTCCCTGGCGGACATTGACGCAGATGGTGATCTCGATCTGATTGCCGGCAACTATGGGCAATCAGATCGCATCTACATTAACGATGGCACCGGAACCTTCGTTGATAGCGGCCAGGTATTTCCTTCCTACCTTACGTCCTCGATCAAGCTGGCCGATGTGGACAATGATGGCGACCCTGACCTGGTTACGGGCAACGACGGCCAGGGCAACCGAGTATACCTGAATGATGGTACCGGTATCTTCACCGACAGCGCCCAGGCCCTCGGAACAGCGTCGACCCGATCAATAGATATCGGCGACATTGACGGTGATGGCGATCTGGATATTGTGACCGGTGAAAATGGAGGTAACCATATTTACCTCAACCTCACAAACTGATTCCCAGGTAACGGTTGATCAGCAACAAGGCGGGCCCTGCCCGCCTTTTTTGCCTGCCATCCCGCCAAACCGCGAAGTCTATGGTCTATTCAGAGACTTTCCCACCAGATTGCGAACCTGTTTCAATTTGCGCTGATCCTGCGTTGGCGCGAATCCTAAAGCGCTTAATTCGTGGGGACATGACCGGAAATTAAGGTACCAACAACCCCCTTCTGTCGATATCATTGCCACCCTATGCGCACAAGACACTACGGACCCCCGCCCAAAGACCGGGATGACTGGCAGACCATTCGGACGCTGCTGCCCTATGTCTGGTCGTTCCGCGGCCGGGTACTGATTGCACTGTTGCTCCTGATGACAGCAAAAACCGCCACCGTCGGTATTCCGCTGTTACTCAAGGACATTGTCGATATTCTCGACAAGCCCCAGGCGATGCTGGCTATCCCGATCGTACTGTTACTCGGCTACGGTGGCCTGCGCCTGGCCAGCTCGGTGTTTGCCGAGTTGCGCGACGTTGTCTTTGCCAAGGTCACGCAAAGCTCGATCCGCCGGGTGACCATTCGTGTCTTTGAACACCTGCACAAGCTGTCCTTGCGCTATCACCTGGAACGCCAGACCGGCGGCATGTCGCGTGACCTTGAGCGTGGCGCGGCCGGTATCCGTTTCCTGTTGAACTTCATGATTTTCAACATCCTGCCGACCCTGTTCGAAATCGGCCTGGTATCGGCGATTCTGCTGGCCAAGTACGACATCAGCTTCACGCTGAGCATACTTGGCACGCTGGTGGTGTATATCCTGTTCACCCTGCTCATTACCGAGTGGCGCATGGTATTCCGGCGCAACATGAACGAACTGGACTCGCGCGCCAATACCACTGCCATCGACAGCCTGATCAACTACGAAACCGTCAAGTATTTCAATAACGAACACTACGAGGCGGATCGCTACAACGAACACATGAAAAAATGGCAGGATGCCGCCATACGCAACCAGACATCATTGTCGGTATTGAACGGCGGCCAGAACGGTATTATTGCCGTTGGTGTCACTATCCTGATGACCCTGGCGGCCAAGGGTGTCGTTGATGGCGAGATGACCATTGGCGACCTGGTGCTGGTCAACGCGTTCCTGCTGCAGCTTTACCAGCCACTGCATTTTCTCGGCTTTGTTTATCGCGAAATCCGTCACTCGCTTGCGGATATGGAGCGCATGTTCGGCATCCTGGAAACCACGCCGGAAATCGAGGACAAGACCGATGCGCATGATTTAAAAGTAAGCCAGGGTCATATTCGCTTTGACCATGTTGACTTCGGTTATGACGACAATCGCCAGGTATTGTTTGATGTCAGTTTTGAGATTCCCGCCGGTCACAAGGTCGCGGTTGTTGGCGCCAGCGGTGCCGGCAAATCGACACTGTCGCGACTGCTGTTCCGGTTTTACGATGTCACCAACGGCCGCATAACCATTGATGGCCAGGATGTGCGTGATGTCAGCCAGCTAAGCCTGCGCGGTAACATTGGCATCGTGCCGCAGGATACGGTGCTGTTTAATGATTCGATTCATTACAATATTGCCTACGGCCGCCCTGATGCCAGCGATGAAGAAATTATTGGCGCTGCCAAGCGTGCACATATCCATACATTCATCGAAAGCCTGCCGGATGGTTATGATACGGTTGTCGGTGAACGCGGCCTGAAATTATCCGGTGGTGAAAAACAGCGCGTTGCCATTGCCCGCACCATCCTGAAGAACCCGCCCATACTGGTATTCGATGAAGCCACGTCGGCACTGGATTCACGCACCGAAAAAGCCATCCAGGCGGAACTCGTTGATATTGCCACCAATCACACTACCCTGGTGGTGGCGCATCGGCTGTCGACCATCATGGACGCCGATCAGATCCTGGTACTGGATCACGGCCGCATCATTGAACAAGGCACACACGCCGAACTGATTGCGAAAAACGCAACGTATGCGCAAATGTGGGCCGCACAACAGCATGACACCGAGCGCTAGACAGGTTTATCAGCCCCTCACTGCCCGCACCACGTAGTCTGTTCCCTCGTGCCATGTTCGCGAGGCAAGCGGGTTCCTGGTGCAGGCATGGGCATAGTCATAGTCGATATACCGGTAAGGCAGGTGCGCATCGCGATGCGCGGCGATGCCTAGTCGCCGGGTCTGGATTACCCTGCCGGGTCGTTCACCAGTGTCATCGATATAGAACTCTCCCGCATCAAACTGCCTGGCATTCCAGTCTTCGACAGCCAGGCGCAGCGCACGGCACAACAAGGTCTGACCCGCACACAAGCGATGTAACGGCCGCTTTTCCGCGTAGGCCTGCTGCATTAAATCAATCATGCGCTTGCCGCTGAGCCTATGCGGCCAGGGATAGGCCGACTTGATCAGCACGGCATCGCCTTCGCCTTCCGTACTGACATTGAGTGATGGCCAGCCGCGGGCATAGTACATATAGATTATACCCGCCGGCATGAACATGGCGCGGCGTGCATGGCTATACCCCAGGGAAGAATGACTGGCGCGCTCATGCCGGTAGTAGGCCTCGGTTTCGATTATGCGCGCGGACAGCCACTGCCCCTGGAAGCGCCGTCGAATCACCTTGCCCAGCAGGGATTGGGCAACCTGCTCCGCCTCCGCTGAAAAAAAACCTTGTGCCAGCCTGGTCATGCCTCGGTTACCCTGATTCCACTCCGATTACCATTGTACCGGATTTCCAGTTCGCCACCGAATTTCAGCATCAGGCTATTGACGGCAATTTGGTTAGTTTGGTAAACTAATCAGATGGAAAACTTGAAACTAATCAAGGTTTTAGAAAACTTGCGCCGCATTGAACGGTTGATTTGCCCAATTTTAAACGCATCCGGCATCACATTGGCGCAGATGCGCCTGATGCACCAGATCCAGGCCCTGGAGCCCGTAGCCTCGTCGAAGCTGAGTGATCACCTCGGTATCAGCCGGGCGTCGGTTACCGGCCAAATCAAGGAACTGGAGCGCCTCGGCCTCAGTGAGAGCCGCCCCCATCCCTCGGATGGCCGCTCATCACTGATTTCCTTGAGCGACCTTGGCAGGCAACGCTTTGACGCCATTGTGTTGACCTTGTCCGGCCTGGAACAACAAATGGACAGCGCCGTGTTAACACCGCTGTCAGATTCTCTTGAACAACTCGCCGGCTCACTGGCGTAGCCCGATTCTTCCCGCTTATCTATCCCTGGAGTAAACCCATGAACGCACAACGCATGATGTACCTGTCCCTGTTTATTGTTCTGTCACTCGGTATCTGGCTGACCGGCTACAGCACAGTTCACTGGATTTTCTATATTCCGCTCGCAGCATCCGGCTTTGCCTTTGCTACCGGCATCTGTCCGAATATCGTCATTTGGCGCAAACTGGGATTCAAGTAATCCTGTACTCACCGACCGGGGTTTTCCCGGTCGGTGCAGCTTCGCAATTTAACGCCTTCATCACTGGATAAACGGCACTTGCTGGCCGATGATCCACCCTATCGCCATCCCCTGCCCTTCCTGATTAAACAAATTATTTTTCCTTTTTTAACAGTAACTTAGTTCGTATTTCTATTATTAAGACGAGCAACTGACCGGTTATGACCGACCGCCCCCAACTGGCACATCGGGAATAAATGACTACGCTTATTCTGAAAAGATCACAAGTAAGCATGAATTAACTTGTGAGTGATCAATGCTCCATCTAACTGCCGTAATGAGTCGTGCGCAACGAAATTATCGGCAACGGGGCCAGGAGCATGACCTGAAGTCTTGTTGTGCCAAGCCAGCCTGGGCGTCGCCCACAAAGGTAGCAGCCGGCACATGACCCAGGGGATGGCTTATTTTGACAGAAAGGTTTCGATGTCTTTTAGCGAAATATGCGAAGCGGCATCTCGAGCATAAAAGGCCTTGGCAACAGTCAGGTCAGAATTGATCAGGATGTCGGCAGGCAACAAAGGCTTGAAGGCGCCCAGGGTAGGCAAAAAACCCTTGGAAAACGCTTTCAGAATTCTCGGAATTCTGAAGAAAGCAAGAAGCAGTGACGGCCAGGATGATTCGACACCGTAGATGTCGTACACCTTGCCTTCAGGGTCGGCCAACATCGGGAAGGACCGGTTTTGGCGACCGACATAGCGACGAATGCCGTCGTAATTGGATTTGAACAAGGCCAGCATTACCAGGCCCTGCTTTTCATACCCGGCCTGGCGCCGGGTTAATTCGAATATACGCAGGTTGCAGAACGGGCAGCCCGCGTCACGGTAAAAAGACAGGAGTATTTTGTTGCCCTTGTAATCGGAAAGTGAGCATGGATTTCCCTGCATATCCAGCAGGGTGAAATCCCGCGCCCGGTCGCCGGTTCGAACTTTCATACGCGCAACAACACCAATTTTGTCGAATACTTACAAAATAGTTGATGTAAATGATTTGTCTATAATTAAATTAGTTCCAAAAAGCTGTCAATAACGAGCTGAAAAAGCACTGAAACGAGAAGCACCTATGTCACGACCCATCCGTATTGAGTACCCTGGCGCTACATATTACATAACCAGTCGGGTCCCTCCTTCACAGCAGGCATTCTGTGACGAGCGCGACCGTATCCGGTTCCTGGACATTCTCTCCCAGACTATCAAGCGGTCCGGCTGGGTTTGTCATGCCTGGTGCCTGATGGATGATCATTATCACCTGATTATCGAAACCCCCAAGGCCAACCTGTCCCAGGGCATGCGCCAGGTAAACGGTATCTACACCCAGGAATACAATCGTCGCTACTTTAAGAAAGGTGCGCTGTTCAAAGGCCGGTTTAAGGCCATATTGTTTGACAAGGACGCCAACCTGATCAAGCTGGCTCGTCACCTCATGCTGAATCCCGTGCGTCTTGAGCGGTGTGATTACGCATCACAGTATCGCTGGAGCAGCTTCAATGAGGTGATCGGACAATCCGGGCAAGCAAAACCCATTAGTGCCCGCGACTGGCTGCTTGCTCAGTTCGGCGAAAATCCTGCCGATGCCATTAATCGATTCCAGGACTACGTCAACAAGGGAAGTGACCCCGAAAACCCCTGGCGCGCGGTGCGTTACCAGCTGTTTCTTGGGAATGCCACTTTCGTTGAAAAACATCGCCAGTACATGGACAAGGACTCTGCGCCATCGCCGGAAACCCGTACACCATTATCGGACCTGTTTGACAGCAATACCCGTAAAGACCGCTCTGAACGAGACCGGACCATCTGCGACGCCCACTTACGTCACGGTTACACCTTGACCGAACTGGGCCAGCATCTCGGGCTGCATACTTCCACGGTAAGCAAGATTCTCAAGAAACAGGGCGTATAAATTCGCACCGAATCATGGGTTTGGCGCGGTACTTGACGGAACGATGCCAAGCCCCTACATTCATCCCCGCTTCAGGTGTCGCCAATGGCGATGAAACGGGAAGCGGGTGCGTCTGAGACCTCATGTCCTGACTATTCCCGCGCTGCCCCCGCAACGGTAATCGAGTTGCGGTACACCAACACCACTGTATCTACCCGGCTGCAAATTCAGTATCCGGCCACGATATGGGAAGGGGTGTACCCGGACAACAGTCCACTCGTAAGCCCGGAGACCGGCCTGCAGGCAACCGTAATGCTGCGGGCGGGCGGCAAGGTTCGGGCTACCTGGTTTATTCCTACCCCTTCCTGAGCTCTCCCCGGTGACAACAATCACTATGCACGGGCGTGTGCATATTCGGAGAATTCAGATGAAGTTTCCTGTAATAGCGGCAGCAACTGTTGCCGCACTTGGTTCTACCTCTTTTGCCGCAGCAGAAGAATCCACTGACAACACCATCATCGTTACAGCAAGCCGTTCCGCCCAGACTGTTGATGATGCCCTGGCATCGGTTACCGTCATTACCGCTGAAGATATCGCCAACAGCCAGGCACTGTCGGTCGAAGAAGTACTCGAAGGTGTCGCCGGTATTGATCTCACCAACAGCGGTGGTTATGGCAAAATCACATCACTGTACATGCGTGGCACCGAGTCTGATCATGTTGCCGTTCTGATTGACGGTGTCCGCATTGGCTCAGCCACCAGCGGCACGACTCCCTGGGCCGATATCCCGTTATCACAAATCGAACGCATTGAAATCGTGCGCGGTCCGCGTTCAAGCCTGTACGGCTCCGATGCCATTGGCGGCGTTATCCAGATTTTCACCAGGAAGGCTGAGGGCAACCGTTCAGCGGCATCTGTGGGCGCCGGCAACCATGGCACACGTCGCGTCTGCGCCAATGTATCATCACAAAACGGTGTGGCCTGGCACAATGTCAGCCTTGAGCGATTCAGTACCGAGGGTTTTAACGCAACAGATGACAATTTCTATGCGCCTGAAGCTGACAATGATCCCTACGTTCGCAACAGTGTCAACGTACGCGGCGGTGTTGCCGTCAAGGATGCTGCATCATTCGAAGTGAACGCGCAATACAACGAAGGCACCAGTCACTATGACGGCAGCGTATTCTTTCCCAATGTTGCCGACTTTGACCAGCAACTGTACGGCACCGCTATCACCATGAAAACCGGCGGCGCCTCGCAGCTGAAACTGCAGGCTTCGCGCGCAATGGACAACAGTACCAACTACCGCATTGACGGGTCGGTCACTCCGGACACTTACAATACCCAGCGTGACCAGATGCTGATCCAGTCTGACCTGGATTTTGGGCGCGGCGGACTGGTTGTTGTCGGTATTGATTACCTGGATGAATCCGTAGACAGCAGCACTGACTACGCCCGCGACACCCGCTATAACAGCGGTGGCTTCCTGCAATACTCTGCCGGCACAAAGCTGGTTGATGCGCAGGCATCAGTACGTCGTGACAGGAATGAATGGTATGAGGCGCAGACCACCGGCAACCTGTCTGTTGCCGCCAAACTGGCGCCGGTGACGGTAATTGCCGGTTACGGTACCGGTTACCGCGCGCCGACGTTCAATGATTTGTTCTGGAACGATCCGGCTACAGCCACCTATTTTGTCGGCAACCCTGACTTGTTGCCGGAAACATCACATTCAAGCGAACTGGGTATTCGCGGCAATCACGCCCTGCTGTCCTGGGAACTGAACGCCTACCGTACCAGCATCGAAGACCTGATTGCCTACAGCTTCCCGACAGTCGTCAATATCAACAAGGCTGAAATCAAGGGAGCCGAAGCGCGCGTATCGTCCCGCATCGGTGGGCTGCATATCGCGGCCAACTACACCTGGCTGGACCCGCGCGATGCCGACACTGACAAGGTTCTGCCTCGCCGCAGTCGCACAATGGGCAAGCTCGACTTGTCCTGGAAGGGTGGTATGGGTACTGTTGGTCTTGATACGAACTATCATGGCAAACGCTACAACGATGCAGCCAATACTGTTGCCCTGGATCCATATACCGTCAGCAACCTGTACTGGAACCTGGCACTGTCTGATTCCTGGTCCTTGCGTACGCGCATCGACAACCTGTTTAACCGGGAATACCAGACCGTGGATACCTACAACCAGGCCGGTCGAACCGCCTTTATCAGCCTGCAGTATGAATAATCACGGCTGAATACGGCGTGGGCAACCTGGATACAGCATCACATCGACTGCCAGTCCTGGTACTGGCATCGACGCTGATCCACGTTGTCCTGCTTGCCGCCGGCCCGAGCCGACCGCTCGTAGCCGGACACCACACATTGCAGCCGGACATTGCCGCCACCCTGGAAGCAGTCCGTCAGCGCAGCACGCGCGCAGCAGGTGAATCAAAACCCAATCCGGTCCCGGAAACTGTCGACAACACCCTGGCAGACAACAGCATGACATCCGGTCACGCTGCTGCCGACTTGACCGACCAGTCCCCCAATACTGAAACCAGCTACCAGGCAGCGGCGAGTGCCGTCCAGGCTGGCATTGGCAAACAACTTAACCGGTATTTCCACTACCCGGCGCTGGCCAGGCGGCGCGGCTGGGAAGGCCTGGTGCTTTTGGATTTCATTATTGATGATGAAGGTCAGCTTAATGATATACGGATCAGGAAAAGCTCGGGTTATGAACTGCTTGATAGTGCAGCCATGGATGCACTAAGCAAGGTCCAGGTGCATCCGGTTCCTGCCCGGACATTGCTTGCCGCAATCAACCTGGAGCGGTTATCAGTACCGGTCATTTACAAATTGGTGAACCGCTAACATGGGTAGCCCATCCATCTTGCGACTGCTTATCCTGCTGTTATGCACGGCCACCACTGACCTGGTCATCGCCAGCAACGCGGCGAACCCTGATCAATGTCGACGTATTATCAGCCAGTCCCCTTACATTACCAAAACACTCCAATGGCTGAATCTTGGCAAGTGTATTGTCGGCGTAAGCCGATTTGATGAACTGGATTTGCCCCATACCGGTGGAATACTCGATCCTGATGTAGATGCCATTGCCGCACTGGATCCCGACATTATGCTGACATCCAACTGGACGCCGGAACAAAACTGGCAACCGGTTACTCCCGGCCGGACCGTAGCTCTGCGACTGGACGGTTTTGCCAGCATGCAGCAAGTAGAAGACAATCTTCATCTGATCGCGCAAGCCGCAGGTAATCCGGAATTGACGGCCCGGGCAAAGACATTCGCCTTGCTCTGGCGACGCAAGGCGGCGCAGGTGCAGGGCAACAACAAGCGTGTCTTGCTACTGTCGGCTTGCAGCGGTACGCCCTACTCTTTTGGACGCGAGCGCTGGCTGACCGAGCTGTTCAAAGAGGCGGGCTTCGTACCGGTTGAGACAGCGGAAAAGCTGCGCCATATTCGTAAAGGCGAGGAAGTCGAGCACCTTAACGAATTGATTCACCTGCTTGAACCCGAGCTGATTTTTGTATTTGAACGCAAACACAACAGTCAATGTGCCGCCATACCGCCGTCAACCGGTATACGTATTATCAACCTGGACGGTGAATTGTTTCTGCATCCGGCACCGGTACTGCTGAAAGGCATTGATGAACTGGTAGCACGCAAGGCAACATGGAGCCAATGATGTCACAGGATCAGGATAAAAATCAGCGCCATCGGTCGCGCATGCAAAAACACAAGCAAGTCGTCGATGCGGGCATGGCCCGGGCCACTGAAGATCGTGGCGTCGTGGTGGTAATGACGGGTAATGGCAAGGGCAAGAGCTCATCCGCATTTGGCATGGCCGCCCGGGCACTGGGTCACGGCATGCGCATTGCCATCATCCAGTTTATCAAGGGCAAGGATACAACCGGTGAAGAAGCATTCTTTCGCCAGTTTGACAAGGTTGATTATCACGTCATGGGTGAAGGCTTCACCTGGGAAACCCAGGATCGCGAGCGTGATATCAAGACAGCAATGACTGCCTGGGAAAAAGCTGAAGAATATTTATCCGATGACCGGTTTGATATGGTCATCCTCGACGAGCTCAATATCGCACTGAAGATGCATTACATACCGGTTGATCGCGTGACCGATGCGCTGGGCCGACGCCCAACCATGCAGCACGTGGTGATTACCGGGCGTGCTGCACCGGATGCTCTCATCGAGGCTGCTGATACAGTAAGCGAGATCAGGGAAATCAAGCACGCCTATAAACAGGGTGTGCGCGCACAAAAAGGCGTGGAACTGTAGCGATCAGCGGGTCAGTAACTTGCTGTAGACCGCTTCATCAAATCCGACCTGAATATGTTTGCCAATCTGCAACACCGGGCGCTTGATAATGGCCGGGTTATCCAGCATTAGCGACATGGCTGTGTGACGGTCGATGTTGTCACGCGCTTCCCGTGACAGTTTGCGCCACATCATGCCGCGCCGGTTCAGCAACACTTCCCAGCCAACGGCTTTTTCAAACCGTGCCAGCATGGCTCCATCAATACCGTCTTTCCTGAAATCGTGAAACCGGTATTCAACATTACGCGCCTCACACCAGCGTCGCGCCTTTTTTACCGTGTCACAATTGGGTATGCCAAACAAAACTGCCGTCATAGTGACGGCAGTATACCAGCCCAAGACTGATCAACAAATTATCCCGCTGTTTCCATCCACGGGAGCTTACACGACCTTGGCAACATTGGGTTCTGTGCTGCCTTCCGGCATGCAAGCCTGGCAATAGGTCTGACCGGTGCGCACATGGTATTGCGCCTTGTCGCCTTCATGCATTTCACCCTGGCAGCCATCACACAATGATCCTATTGCCAGGACAATACTGTCATACCCTTCCAGCGGCAGTTCACGACCGGCAAAGCGCTTGGGGATCGGCTCATCCTTTACGATTTGCTTGCGAAATGCCTCACTGATACGACGAATATGCTGAACATGCTCATCGGCCACACCGTGATTGGCAAAATGGCGCGCCAGCATATCCTCCCGATAATCAAACAGGTCGTTGGAGATAACCATCCAGTGATGCGCATTGCGTGGACGCTCACCGAAATAAACCGGTTCGCCGGACAAAATGGCGTAAAGAAAATTGTACTGTTTCTCGCGAACACGCTCGATCGTGACGCCGTGGAAAAAATGTGCCAGCTGGGGGTCGGCGTACACCTCTTTATAAAAGTCCGTCAGCACCTCTGTCAGAATTCTGCCCTCGTCCAGCGCCGCCCACAGCTCCAGATTTGGCGCCAGGTCACCGGCCCGTCGTTTTTGTGGCTTGCTCATCAAACTTCTCCGCGATTACCCTTCAATTCAATAGCTTGTAAACATGCACAAAATATACATGTTTATCAGACCCCTAGCAGTATAGACCAATAGTACCGTAGTGCCAGCTGCATTTCGGGGTCCGCGACGAAACCTGCCTGATTTCTCTGGCTATATGACTAATGTTTACGATCTCCCCGGGCGCTGCGCACCTGGTCCAGCGCTGCGCACACCTGATCAGCACCATCGAGAATGCGGGGACTGTGGCGCTGCAAAATATCCGGTGCCACAAAAAACAAATGATTATTGCTGACCGCGCGCAGCTTCGGCCATTGGCGCCAGTCATCCAGCCATTCCGGACGTGCCTCGTCCATGCCGCTGGCGATGATTGCCCGGGGATCGGCAGCCAACACCGCCTCCAGGCCGACCTTGGGAGTAGGCACAGGCAGATCGGCAAAAATGTTTGCCCCACCACAAAGCCTGATCACCTGGCCAATCAGGTGGCTGTTTGTTGCCGTCATTAACGGCTGATGCCATAACTGGTAAAACGTGGATACAGGCCTGGCATTTTCATACCGTTGTTTCAGGCCTTCATACCGCACCTGGAACCGCGCGGCAACCGCCTGGCCAGTCTCTTCCTCACCAACAAGAACTGACAGGCGTCGCAAGTGACTGGCGACATCCGGCAAATCAACCGGCTCGGTAACATAGACATTTAATCGCAACTTTTTCAGCCTATCGATTGCCGGTGGACCATTGCCATCCCGCCAGGCGATGACGAGATCCGGTTTCAGATTCACAATCCGCTCTACGTCAAGCCGATGGTAACCACCTACCCGCGGTATCGCCTTGGCAGCTTCAGGATAATTACTGAAATCCACGGCACCGACAATTCGGCTACCGGCGCCGACTGCAAACAACATCTCCGTTGCATGTGGAGCCAGGCTAATGATTCGCTGCGCCGGCCGGTCCAGTGTCACACTGATGCCGAGGTCATCCTTGACCGACAATGGCGCCGCAAGCACCGGCAAGGACAGGCAGGCCGTGCACACGAACAATATCATTCCACCTTTCACCTGCACGACTCCTTGACCAACCGGGTGATATCAACGTCTTTCCGGCTGTCACTCACCGCAACCGGTTTTACTGGCGATCCGGGAATCCGCCCGCCCGATAACTGCAGGCAACGATCGCCATTCCGGACATTTTTCTGCTGATTCCCGAGCCTGAAGAGCCAGCGTTTTATGCCATACTCCGGCCCATGTCCACAGCAACAATCATGGTTCAGGGTACCACGTCCGACGCCGGGAAAAGTATCCTGGTCGCGGGACTTTGCCGCGTCCTGTATCGCCGCGGTATCAACGTGGCGCCATTCAAACCCCAGAATATGGCGCTAAACAGCGCGGTTACGGCTGATGGTCTCGAGATAGGCAGGGCCCAGGCGGTTCAGGCTCACGCTGCCGGCCTTGAGCCCCATGTTGATATGAACCCGGTACTGATCAAACCCAGTTCCGACATTGGCGCCCAGATCATTATCAATGGCCGCGCCATCGGCGACATGGATGCCAGCGTTTACCATGACTACAAGAAGGTCGCACGCGATGCCGTACTGGCTGCCTACCAGCGACTCGCTAACCGTTATGACGCAATCATAGTAGAGGGCGCCGGCAGCCCGGCCGAGATCAACCTGCGAGACAATGATATTGCCAATATGGGATTCGCCGAAGCCGTGGACTGCCCGGTAATCCTGATTGCCGATATCGATCGCGGCGGTGTATTTGCCCACCTCGTCGGTACGCTGGCACTGTTGACCGCTACCGAGCGTGCCCGGGTCAAGGGGTTTGTCATTAACCGCTTCCGTGGCGACATTGCCCTGCTGCAATCCGGACTGGACTGGCTGGAACAGGAAACCGGGATTCCGGTCCTCGGTGTCCTGCCCTATCTTCATGGACTGCATATCGAAGCCGAAGATGCGCTGCCTGTACAGCCTGGAAGCCTGGCAGACCTGCGGCTGTTCCGAATCATTGTTCCGGCCTTGCCGCGGATCAGCAATCATACTGACTTTGATGCACTGCGACTGCATCCGGATGTTGCCTTCCAGTTTATCGGGCCGGATCAAGCCATTCCGGCAGCCGATTTGATCATTTTGCCGGGCTCCAAATCAGTTCGTGCCGACCTGGACTGGCTGCGCCAGCAAGGCTGGGAACAGGCAATCCGGCGACACTTGCGCTTCGGTGGCAAGCTGCTCGGGATTTGTGGCGGCTTTCAGATGCTGGGCAACACCATACATGATCCCGACGGTGTTGACGGCCATCCTGGCAGCAGCACTGGCCTTGGCTGGCTGGATATGGACACACAAATGCATCAGCAAAAGCAGTTAAACCAGGTTTCCGGTTTGCTCGTTCTCGGTAATACGGAAACCCGGCTTACCGGCTACGAAATTCACATGGGTCAAAGCCATGGCAGCGCACTGTCACGACCGTTTGCCCGGATCGGCAACAGTCACGACGGCGCACAATCGGAAGATGACCTGGTGTGCGGCAGCTATGTTCATGGCTTGTTTGACCAAAAAGATGCCTGTCACAACATTCTGCGCTGGGCCGGGCTGGAGAACAGCTCGACTCCCGATTACCAGCAACTGCGTGATCAACATATCAATCGTTTGGCAGATGCTATCGAGCAACACCTGGATACTGCTCGCCTGGACCGTATTCTGGGAATCAGGAACGCTAACTGACAGCAATGCCCGCCGATCCCGGCAATCCCCGAAACAGCGACTATAATTATAGCCACTGAATGAAAAGAGCACCCGTTTCCAGAGGTGCCACACACGAGGTTAGAGCATTGTTTTCCGGTATGCGCCCATATCGCCTGAACCTGGTTCATGGCGTGATTATTGTTCTGTTGTCTGCCGCGCACCCGGCATTGCCTGCTTTTGCCCAAAATCCGGATACCGAGCAACACTGGTTGATCAGCAGTATCAGGCTGGACGGAAGCCGCACCGGAGTACGAGTCAGTCACAGAAAAATGGAAACCACACCGCTGTGGTTACCAGGCACCACATCTGTCCCACTCAGCCTGGATGATGCCATTGCCAATTTTCAGCGCTGGAGCCGGGAGCGGCCTGACAAATATACCGAACTGTACGTCGAACAAATTACGCTTAATGAATATGGCTGCCCTGATCACAAGGGCCACTGGTATTATGTTGTACACTACTCATATGAAGGGAATTCCGGAAAATCAGGTAACTCAAGGCAACAACAGCGGTCAGTTGCAGTGGTATTGATGGACGGTTCCGTTATTGGCACCAGGACTTACCGGGAATAGGGATCGCCTAGCCAGTCATCAATGCGGCGCCAACCAGCACGGTCAACTCCACGACTTCAATCATCGCGCCTGCGGTATCGCCGGTGGTTCCGCCAATACTCCTGATCATCAACAGTCTCAGCACAAATGCCATGAGCAGTGTCAACAGCACAACCAGTGGCGCCCATAATCCCAAAAGTACCACGGCAAAAGCCAGTGACAATGCAACCGATATCCAGGAGGATTTCGGTGAAAGATGATCAGCCAGTGGTCGGCCCAGGCCTTCGCCACGCACATAGGGCGTAGTCAGAAACAACGCCACCACGGCAGCGCGGCCGATAACAGGCGCGGCCAGTAACGCGGTCCAGCCTGGCGTTGATGACAACAATTGCTCCAGCGCTGCAAATTTCACCAGCAACACCAGCACGATGAGTACGACGGCAGCGACACCGCTATCGGAGTCTTTCATGATTTCCAGCGTGCGCTCACGATCGCCATGACCACCGAGCCAGGCGTCAGCGCTGTCGCCAAGCCCGT
The DNA here is from genome assembly GCA_029880545.1 of Gammaproteobacteria bacterium. Lineage (NCBI taxonomy): Bacteria > Pseudomonadati > Pseudomonadota > Gammaproteobacteria > Gammaproteobacteria bacterium. Next base: position 88,303 of record JAOUOD010000002.1, read on the forward strand.
CAAGGTGCAAGGCTCCGGTAATCAACACCCAGGCCGAGAGAATCAAAGCCGCCTGGAGACTGGCGGATGCTGTATAGAAGGGCAGTTGCAACAACAGCAGGATACCGCCGATAGCAAGGCCAACGACAGGATAAAATATCAGCGACTTGCCACGATCTTCATCGCCGACCGATTCCGTTGCCGGGACCGGTATACGGGTGAGAAACTGAAATGCTACCCGGATTGCCTTGAGCCAATGCATATCGCTACTCCCTGATGTCCGGACCTGTCAACATTTCCCATTGCGCCGAACCGCTGACAGCGGCGCCAACCCGGATTCGCACAGCCGCCGCATAAGGCAATGTGATACGAAATAACATGGGATAGGGTATCCCTAACAGCGACTGCAATACAACCCGGATTACCCCGGCATGTGTTACTACGAGGACGTGATCCTGGCCAGGTGAGTTCAACAGGCGCTGCCAGCCGGTCATTACTCGATGTCTGAAGTCAGTGAGTCTTTCGCCATTTGGCGGTGCCTGGCTTTCAGGGTCATCACAGAACCGCCTGAGCCTGGCTTCATCGGTTGCCAGCACATGCTCAAATGATTGCCCTTCCCATTCACCGAAATGTATCTCGCTGAATTCCGCATAAATACTCAAAGGCAAGTCATGCTGTTGCTGCAGCTCAGCGGCAAAATCAAAACATCGGCGTAACGGCGAACTGACAAGTCTGTTCCAGGCGGGGGCCTGGCAAAAACTGCGCATTTGCTGCCAGCCAAAACCCGTCAAGCCATGATCCGTGGAGCCGCGATAAACGTTTCCACCTTCCGGTTCACCGTGACGCAACAGATCGATAATCAAAACAGTCTCACGCGCCCTTTTCCGAAACGCCGGCTTCAGCAAAGGTGGCCATGCCGTTGTGCAACGCCAGTGCCAATCGCAGCATGGGAACAACCACTGCAGCACCACTTCCTTCGCCCAATCGCATATCCAGGTCAAGCAGGGGTTTCGCCCGGAGATGTTGCATCATCAACCGGTGGCCAGGTTCTGCCGACGCATGCGCAAACAGCATCCACGGTCTCACCGAGGCATTAATCCCGCATGCAACCATGGCTGCGGCCCCGGCTATGAAGCCGTCCACAAGAATCGGGACTCCTGACTGCGCGCAACGTATGTAAGCGCCAACCATGGCAGCAATCTCAAAACCGCCCATACGACACAAAATATCCACGGGCTGCCGTGGACTCAAGGCATGATACAGCAGTGCCTGGTTGATCAGTTCGGCCTTGCGGGCCATACCGTCTGCATCCAGGCCTGTACCCGGCCCCGTTAACTCGCGCGCATCTACTGATAACAAGGCCGCGGCCAATGCTGTCGCTGACGTGGTATTGGCAATTCCCATTTCGCCGGCAATAAACAGTTGCGTTCTGTCAGCACGAGCCTGTTCGACTGCATCAAAACCGGCCAACAGCGCCCGGGCCAACTGCTCCCGGCTCATGGCATCATACCTTGAAAAGTTACGGGTACCTGCAGCCACCCGTGCATCGGTTACACCTTCAAGCACTTCCAGAGATGAAACCGTACCAACATTGACCACCGCAAGTGTTGCGCCCAGCTCCCTGGCGAGTATGCTGATCGCCGCACCGCCACGGGCAAAATTTCGCACCATTTCCGCTGTCACCGCTTGCGGGAATGCCGATACCCCTTCTTCGGCAACGCCATGATCAGCAGCAAACACAACAATGGAAATTCGATCCAATGTCGGTGCGTCGCAAGCTTGCATGGCGGCAATGGCGCACGCCACGTCCTCAAGGCGACCCAGCGACCCCGGCGGTTTGGTGAGATTCATTTGACGCTCACGCGCGCGCTGCAGACTTGGTTCGTCCGGCGGCATTGCGGATTCCAGCCACCAATCAGTACTCAATATGCCTCCCTTTCAGTACCAGTGGCAGGCCGGCCATGGTGACGACAACACGATCACAAGTCGTCGCCAGTTGCTGGTGCAGCCTGCCAGCATGGTCAACAAATGCACGGCTGAGTTCACCCATGGGAACAATGCCCTGGCCTACCTCGTTACTAACCATAATCAGGATGCCTTCATATGTCTTCACCGTGGTAACCAGCCGGGTAATCCTGTCATGAACATCGGGCTGCTCCAGGTTATTGCTGAGCCACAAGGTCAGGCAATCCACGAGCACGCAGAACCCCTGTCCGGACAATCGCAACAATTCAGATTCCAGCTCGAGAGCTTCTTCGATTACCTGCCACCCGGAGGGTCGTTGCTGCCTGTGCATGGCAATACGCTGGGCCATTTCATCATCCCCGGCTGCTGCAGTTGCCACGTAGACTACCGGTAACCCGGAAGCCATGGCGAGATTTTGTGCAAGCTGCGACTTGCCCGAACGGGCGCCACCAAGAATCAGTTGTTTCATCTCAAGACTGAATGATTGCGGATATCATGACGCGGTTCAGCCTACACGCCCAGCCATGATGCCAGGCTCATGACAATCGCGAGCACGCCGAGGAACAGTACTGAGCGCCACGCCAACGCAACTGCCCGTCGCACGGACGCCGAATCGGCATGCTGGTAACCTGGGTCAATGGCCTGCGCTGATGATTCCTCGTCAGGCTCCATCTCTTCACCGGCTTCCTGCCCGGCACGCTCAATCTGCAGCGCAGCCAGTCCCGTAGTAGCAACCACTGTTTCACTGTTACACCAGCCAGACGGCGTATCGCGCCAGCCATGAACCGCGTCGGAGAAATTACCCACCATGGCAAAACACATGGCCGAACAACGCGCAGGCAGCCAGTTAATGGCGCAATAAACCTGTTGCACCGGCAAGCCAAACTGGCCGAACCGGTCCCCGGTCCCCTGCCACCGCTGACGCACAATGCGGGTCAGCATCTGCATTACCGAGCCGACAGGGCCGAGCAATGCAAACCAGAACAACGGCGCGATAACCTGGGTATTGGCGCGACACAGGATGGTCTCGACGGCTGCCTCGGCGATAACGGCCTCATCCTCCCTGAGAACGCTGTGACCACTGAATGCACGTAACAGCGATTGCGCCTCGAGCAACCGGCCGCGCTTCAATGCATGGCCTATTCGATTGGCAGACTGGTGCAACCCATCGATGCGGATACAGAAAAACAACAAAACGATATCCAGTGCAAAGCCTGTCAACATGCCGAATTGCCAGGCCACCCAGCGCAACAGCACAACCAGCACCAACACCGGCACCAGCACCAACAACAACGCGATCACGCCTTGAAATACCTGGCCACCGTTAAACCGCTGCTCAACGCTGTCTACCCAGTCCTTGTACCAGGGCTCAGGATCAACCCTGGACCGGTCTCCAAGCCATCGATCCAGCGCACCCGCTCCAATACCTGCCAACAACACATCAATCATATTTATTTTGTCTGGACCCGTAATTCCTCGCCGGCTGTGCCGACCCCCAAATGTGCACCAATCATATCAAGCCGAACACCGGCTACGATAGCGCTGCCAGTCAAAATACGGCCCTGGATCGGTTTTTCGTGTCGGCGCGATATCGGCATGACCGTATATTCTGTCCACGGAAATGTCCGGGTACGCATCCATCAGCGCCCGGGTCACCCCGGCCAGGCACTCGTACTGCGCCTCCTCAAAAGGCGTGAAATCGTCGCCTTCCAGTTCAATGCCGATGGAAAAATCGTTTACCCGCTGGCGACCCTCACACTCCGAAACCCCGGCATGCCAGGCACGCTGACCCAAAGGGACAAACTGAATTAATTCTCCGTCACGACGAATAAACAGGTGCGATGAGACTTCCAGACCCTGGATTTCGCGAAAATACTCGTGATGCGAAACATCCAGGCAATTGCAGAATAACTGCTCTACATACGGCCCGCCAAACTGGCGGGGGGGCAAGCTGATAGCATGAATGATCAGAACTTCGGGCACGCAACCGTCCGGCCTTGTATCAAAATTGGGTGAACCAACAAATCGCGCCGGCGAAATCAAACCGCTTTCGGGATCGACATGCATGACTGGAATTTCCCTTGCTGAACATCCGTGCCAGACCGAACGTTACCATGATGAATTATCCCGGGCACCGGTTTCCATACAGAGACAGCTCAACAAAGAGAAAAATGGTGCCGAAGAGGCGAATCGAACGCCTGACCTACGCATTACGAGTGCGTTGCTCTACCGACTGAGCTACTCCGGCAACGGGGATTTTCAGGATCGCGAGTATACACAGTCTGCGGGATACAGGTAAAAGCCAGGTGACCACCGCGTCAACCTTGTGAGCAATTACTGTCTCGCGCTGTGGAGCTTATTTTTTCTGGTGCCAGCGCACAATCAGCTCGATTGATTCGAGCTCGGCACCCTCAGGCAGTGCAGGCAAGCCGATGACATTGACCGACTCACCATCGATATCCTTCAGTTCACCGGTATCGGTGTTGAACATATGATGATGAGGGCCAGTATAGGTATCAAAAAACACCCGGTCAGGATCAGCGATTACTTCCTTCACCAGGCCTTTTTCAGCAAACAACCCGAGCGTGTTATAGACAGTTGCCTTGGAAGCGCGCTTGCGGCTGAAGCCATTGGCAATTGAAGCCATGGCGGCATGATTGACCTTGTTGTACACGTCTTCTGCCGAATAGTGGCCACGCTCAGCAAACAGGATAGATGCAATATCAATACGCTGCGCTGTGGGCAGTATCCCGTGCGCTTCAAGTCTACGGCGAATCTCGCCAGCATTGATTCTGCCGGACTCAGCGCCTGATTCCGGCGCGCCGGGCCGGTTAGCGGATAGTGTCTTAGAAAGGTCTTCCATATGGTTGAATTATAGACAAATTCCGGCTCAGGTCTAGACGCGGTCCAGATGATAAGGCATTACATCTACCGATGGCGCCTCGCCCAGCAAAAGCTCCACGGCCAACCGGGCGGAGGCTGGTCCCAGCACAAAGCCATTGCGGTAATGGCCGCTACAAACTACCACGTTTTCGACTCCCTTCAATCTGCTGATTACCGGAACACCGTCAGGAGACCCTGGCCGCAGCCCGGCCCATTGTGTCTCCACCGGCATACCGGCCAATCCAGGCACCATATCTATCGCGGCGTCGCGCAGTTCTACCAGCGCGTCCTCGGTCGTCGACTTGTCAAAACCGACGTCCTCCAGCGTACTCCCTGCCAGAATGCGTCCATCTGCCCGGGGAATCAGGTACCTGCTCTCTTTCAGGACCATCGTATTGAGCCACCCCGGCTCACCCCGAAACAGAATCATCTGTCCTCGTACCGGCTTCACCGGCACTGTCAGGCCCAGCGACTCCATAAATCTCCCGGTCCACGCGCCCATGGCAATCACGACCCGGGACACAGGCACAACACCCCGGCTGGTTTCAACACCCCGGGCACGTCCGGCATCAAATTGCAGGGCCTGCGCTTCTGTCCCCACCAAGAATCGGCAACCGCGCTGCTCAAGCTCTTTTCGTAAAGCCGAGAGCAATCTTGGATTTCGCACCTGTGCAATGTGTGGCATCCAGACGGAGGAGCCTTCAATCGAGAGCAGGCGGGGGCTCAACGCCGCCACTGCTTGCGCGTCAACAACGGCGGAATCACCGCCAAATTTCTTTGCCCAGCCTGAAAACATGGGCCCCGGATCACCGGCAACCAGTAAGCCGGTACGACGCCACTGCGGATCCACGCCGGTTCGACTGCCCAGACCCGCGCAAAACTCCCGGTAATAGTCCTGGCTCCAAAGAGCAAGGTGGTTCACGGCGTCTGGATACCGCCACGGATAGAGCGGAGACAATATCCCCCCGCCTGCCCAGGAGGACTCCCTGCCGATCTCGCCTTTCTCGATCAGGCAAACCTGTTCACCACGCTCGACCAGCGAGTGAGCGACCAACAAGCCGATAATACCGCCGCCGATAACTGCGATTTGATTATGTGAATACGTCATTCGAATAAAAACTGGCAAAAAAACATGGCCATAAGCAAGACCCGGCTACCGGACAATGGAATTGTACACATACACGTTTCGTCTACACTTGTAGTAATAGAAATAACATCTTTGATTGGTTGTGGAGCCTTATACAGGTATTTATACGATGTTTCGACCTAGCAGCATGCCTATGATCAACCAACAACGCGACACAACCTTATACACACGCATCCCGTTTGTCGGCCTTAATCAACCGTTTATCGGTGATAACAAAACCTCCATACGACCGTTTATCAGAGAGAATAGACCGTTTATCAGAGATCAAGGATTTACACTCGTTGAGCTAATGATTACCTTGGCGATCCTCGCGGTGATTGGCAGCTTTGCCCTGCCCTCATTCCGGGACACCATTCTGAATATGCGCATTCGCACTGAAGCGAGTGAACTGGTCGGCGCATTCCAGATTGCCCGCTCAGAATCTATCAAGCGTAAAGCCTTTGTTGCAGTATGCGCCAAAAACGCCGCGTCTTCGACCTGCAACACCGCGGCAACCACGAGCTGGGATGATGGCTGGCTGATCTGGATCGATACTAACCGTGATGCAGTGTTTGACGGAGGCGAGGAATTAGTCCGGCAGTCTGATGGCATGAGTTCCGGCGTCATCATTAATACATCAGCGTCACTGCCAAATCTCAGCTACCTGCCGGACGGATCAAGTAACGTGGCCGTCGGTACCGAGTTTCGCGTTTGTGACAACAATCGCACCGGCGAACTGGGACGCCGGGTAGAGCTGACCCTGACTGGCAGGGCCAAAGTAAGCGAATACACTTGCCCGTAAACTGTAACAAGAGAATTTCACGGTGATTATGTTAGACAAACCCACAATTCGGACAGCGAAACATGCGGCCGGCGCCACCATGATCGAAATCCTGGTGACCGTGGTGATTCTCGCGGTTGGCTTGCTCGGTATCGCCGCACTGCAACTGACATCGAAAAAATCCAGCTTTGAATCAGTTCAACGAACAACTGCTTCCATGCTCGCCCAAGGCATCCTGGAAAAAATGCGCGCCAACGCCGGCAATATTGGCGGCAAGGCAGACACCCCTGCCACCTATAACCCGGCCCAGCCATTGAATGTTTACGCGGGCACGCTGGAAAATCCGGCAGCCGCCATATCAGCTGCCACCTTCACCAGCGAGCCCGCGCCCAATTGTGGCGGCACCGGGACACCTTGTTCGCCATTACAACTGGCCACCCATGACCTATGGGAATTTCAGCAGGCACTCATCGGCGCCACGGTAACCGACAGCCTCACCCAGACAGCCAATATAGGTGGTCTCGTGTCTCCCATTGCGTGTATTGACAGTTTTGTAACCGAAGCTACAACTGTCGGCATACCACCGAAGCCAACTCGTGCGGGACGCTATCGCATCACCATTGCCTGGCGCGGACAAACGGAAATTTCTGACCCGGATCCAAACAATCCCTGCGGCCAGGCCAGCGGCAACTACGACGGCGATACTGCCGGCGACAACGATCACCGTCGCCTGATAGTTGTTGACACCATGATTGCACAATCGGATCACTGATGATGAACACACGCACGCCACCTATAACATACCAGTCAGGCCTGACCCTGATTGAGCTCATGATTGCCGTCACCCTCGGGCTTATGCTGATTGCGGCTGTTATGGGCGTCTTGCTCAGCTCAAACCAAAACTATCGCCAGGATGATGACCTGGGTCGCATGCAGGAAAACGGCCGCTTTATCATGCACAAGCTGGACGAAGAATTTGGCATGGCCGGCTACTGGGGTGGCGCCACTTACGCCGGCGGCATTGACAAGTCCGGTATTACCTTTCCGACCCAGTGCGGCTTCAGCCTGGACCCAGCCAACCCGGATACACCGGTAATCACCGGCGCCACCCCGGGCGCTTTCGGTACGTGCGTGAACTTCCACAAGACGGGGACACCTATATTTGTGTTCAAGCGCGCCAAGGGCTCTTCTGCCGCGACCCAGGTTGCAGGCAACCCCTATATCATCAGCAATGACTACAACGCCCGGTTGCGCATACATAGTCCCGGCGATGTTGCTACTGAACCGGCTGCCAATGAAAAGGCCCGTGAATACCTGATCAACATGTATTACATCAAGGATCGCAACAAGAACAATGACCCGGTTCCAACCTTGTATATGCGTCGCCTGGAAATTGTCGGCGGCGCCCCACAACTCGTGGAATACGAGGCTGCCGAGGGAATCGAAAATATCGTTGTCAATTTTGGCATTGATGTGAACAAGGATGGTATTGCCGACTATTTCAACGACGCACCGACCACCGTTGAGCTCAAAAAGGCAGTAACTGCACGCATCTTTATTCTTGCACGTGCCAGTGGCCAGGATGTTACTCACAAGGACGATATCATCTACAACCTCGGCACTGTCCAGGTGAACGGAAATGGCGACCAGTATCGGCGCCGGCTGTTCACAAAAACTGTTGTGATGCGCAACACCGCGTACATGGCCCAATTGAACTAGCAGGTATTGCAATGAGAAACAGGATACTCAAGGTGAATACAACCCAACAGGGTGCAGCGCTGTTAACGGCGCTGATTATACTGGTCGCGGTTACCCTGCTCAGTCTCGCATCTCTAGGCACCAGCCTGTTACAGCTTCGCATGTCCGGTAACGAGGAAATGTCCATGCAGGCCTTTGAGCTGGCGCAGGCAGGAATTGATTACACGGTCAGCAATCACGAAAACATGGTTACCGTTGTCGGCGATATCGGCTTTATTCGGTGTACGTCCAATTACACCGACACCTGCCACGAAAACTCGACATTAACCATCCCGCTGCAGGCCCCGTTTCTGGATAGTGGTAATACCAACAAGCATTCCCTGGCTATCGAAAAGGTATCCGAAGGTTTTTGTCCACCTCGTGGCATGGATTTGAGTTGTGACAAGGCCAAGGCCGCAGCCTTCACCATCCGCAGCCGCTATAACAAGGTAGCACTGGGGCAAGGACTTTCAGACATTACCCAGGGTTTTATAAAACCGGTTCCCTCAAACGGGGCGCCGCCTATTGAACCTATTACCGCTTCAAACAACTAGCAAACAGTTTTGGCACATACAACGAGGTGCTCGTTATGGTTTTCAACAGAATTTTCCTGACACTCGCGACTGCAGCCGTACTGGCGACAAGCACGCTATCTTCGGAAATTGCCCGGGCTCATGATACCGATATCTATGTCGGCTCCGCAGCCAATGCTCCGGAAGCCATGGTAATGTTCACCATAGACTATCGTGCCAACCTTGGCAGCACCGTGTGCAACAACGGCGAATGCGCCAAGCTCATCGCAGACGGCTACATGCCGCCGCTGACGACCATTACCTTTTTCGACATGATTCGCGCGGTCATGAAAAAGGTGCTGGACCCGCTTTACGGTTTCAAGCTCGGATTGATAGTCAACCACGCCCATAACAACGGCTGCGCCGGACCCACCGCAACTGCCTGCAGTGGTGGCGCGATGGTCTATTACGGGCTCAACTCGGTTGCCCAAACAAATGATGATCCGAATACCTTTGATCCAAACGACATGACTGTCGCTAACCCGGTAGAGGACAGAAACAAGATTGAATTCTTCAAGAAGCTGGATGCCCTGCCCATCCCTCAAGGTAATCTCAGTCATACCTGGCAAGGATCGGAAATCTATTTCGAACTGTTTCGCTACCTGACCGGACAGGAAATTTTTTCTCTTCGCAATGGTTGGCGGGACTATGGCACCACGGTCACCTATAACCTCGGTGACGCCAACGACCTGGATAGTAATGGCAACGTCACACCAAAGTGGGACACCAATGTAGAAGCCTGTTTTAACGGTACCGGCAAGACCTGTAATAATGGCAAATATATGTACAAAAGCCCGTTGCAGCTTGTCAATGCCACCGATTGTGCCGGTATTTACGTGGTCAATTTTATGTTTGGCGTCAACCAGCAGGAGCAAGATGCCAATGCTGCGATTTCCATGGACAAGGCAAACGGCGGCATGTCCACCAGCGATGCACTCAACGCCGTGGATGTCTCCAACCCCAACACCCAGTTTGCCAACGTATTGCGCTGGCTTTATGACGTGGATCTGGCCGATGGCACATTTGGACCGGCAACATGGCCCGATCGGGCAGATAACCTAAAAGGCACCCAGAATGTAACGTCTTATTTTCTGATCAATACTCCCAACGGTAATTTTACCAACGAACAGATCAGCTGGGCCGAAGCCGGCGGCACGACCCGCCCCACCGCGCTGAGCGAAAACCCGGATCAACTGGAAGAAGACCTGCGCGCCCACCTGAGCAATATCATCAGCGTCTCTACCACGTTCGTGGCGCCATCCATTGCCGTAAACGTGTACAACCGCGCCCAGGTGCAGAAGGACCTGTTCATCGCCATGTTCGAAGCGGAAAAAACCGGCAAACCGGCATGGTCAGGCAACATCAAGAAGTTCAACCTGGATCTGGACAAGGGCCTCATTGTTGACGCCAGTACGCCACCGAAGAATGCAGTGAGCGACAAAGACGGTCGTATCAGCAATAGTGCGTTGAGCTTCTGGACCCTTCCCGGCGACTTGCGTGACCCGGTCCAGGGTATAGATGAATTTTTTGCCGGTTCCGACGGACGCTTTATTGAACGCGGCGGTTGTGGATCACGGATACCCGGGTACAAGCTCACTTGCGCCGGGACCACGTGCACCAGCACCTTTACCCCGGGGTTGACCAATCCCGCCGGCACCGCCACGGCAACATCAAACCGGAAGGTCTTTACTGACCCGGCCGGCTTTACCAATGGAAACGCAACCGGCCTGAGACCACTGGAAGCGACTACTTCAGTCGCTGCAGCAACTGATATTATGGCTGCATTTGGTGTCGCAACCGCTGGCACCTGTGATCCCACCGAAACGACGGACACTTCATGTAACATGATCAAGTATGTCCGCGGTATCAACGATGGCGAGAAGAACCGGAACTGGATGTTTGGTGATCCGCTGCACTCGCGGCCACTGGCAGTCAACTATGGGGCCATTAACGGCCGCCACAAACTCAACCCGGATATTCGCATTTATTCCGGTACCAATGCCGGCGTACTCCATATGATACGCAACACCTTGACAACCGGTACCGCTACAACAGATGCGCAGGGGAATCCCAGCTACATACCGGATCAGGATGGCGTGGAAGGTTGGGCCTACATGCCAATGGAGGTTATGGACATCATTCCGACTCTTCGCGCCGGTTCCGTGGCCGATCATCAATACGGCGTTGACGGCGCCCCGACTGCGGTAACCCGCGATGTCGACGGAGATGGCAACATTGAACCGGTTGACGGTGATTATGTTCACCTGTTCTTCGGCCTGCGCCGGGGCGGTCACGCCTATTACGCACTGGATATCAGCGACCCGGATAATCCGAAAATGCTTTGGCGTATTACCAAAAATGATCCGGACTTTGCCGAGCTGGGTGAAACCTGGTCTGAGCCTGTTGTTACCCAGGTATTACACGGTGGCAACACTACCTCAACACCGGCACTGATCTTTTCAGGCGGCTTTGATCCAAACAAGGATGACAATACGGTCAATCATACGGCAGCGGCCGGTGGTCCGGACAGCATGGGTCGTGGCGTATTTGTGGTAGACGCCAGCGATGGTAGCCTGATCTGGAAAGCGGTATATGGCGCAACCACCGGGCCCGATTCGGCTGCCAAGGCCTACTACGACAGTCGCATGCTGCACAGCATTCCGTCACGCGTCACGGCAGTAGACAGCGATGGCAATGGATTGACCGATCGCATCTATGTCGGAGATACCGGTGGCAATATCTGGCGCATGGATCTCAAGTCTAATGATCAGTTTGCCAGTGGCAACGAGTGGCGCGCCAACCTGGTATTCAATGCCCAGAACAACGGTGACACCACGACCACGGATCGTCGATTCTTCTACCAGCCGGACTACGTCCAGGCCAAGGACGACTCCGGGGTACCGTATGACGCCATTGTCATCGGTAGCGGTAATCGGGCGCATCCAACCAATCTCATTACCGACAATTACTTCTATGTCATCCGCGACCGCGAAACCTTGTCCGGTACACCGTCAATTACGACATTGAATCATGGCAGTCTGGCCGACATTACCAATAACTGCCTGCAAAACAGCAGTTGCGCAACGCCGCCAGACCTGTCCAACGGTTGGCGCCTAAAGCTCCATTGCCCCTGGCAGCCCGCCTCGGAACCCTGCGGAGAAAAAGTGCTGGCGTCGGCTTTTACGGTCGCTTCTGAAATCTACTTCACCAGCTACCAACCGGCCAATGGCGCACTAGCAGACACTTGTGAACCCTCAGAAGGTTCAGGCTTCTTGTATACACTGAACCTTAAAGACGGCACTGCTACCCAGGATTATGATTCGACTACCGCCGGCCTGACCACCAGTGATCGGTACGAAAAGTTGAAATCAGGCGGCATCCCGTCCGGTGTAGTTAACATCGGCGGCAAGGTGGTTCGCCCAGACCTTCAAATACAGGAGACAAAGCTGAAGGGCGGATATCGCTCATTCTGGCTGGAAAACGACGGCTACTGATCCAGTCTCAGCAACACCCCTGGCTACCCAGTGGCCAGGGGTTTTTCCTGTTTTGACAGCTTGCTGTTTTCACGGTATCGGTTATAAAGAACAAAGAGGTTGCTTGTTTTCGCAGCCTGACTTCACATAAAGAGGATAAATATGTTCGCAAGCCCAAATAAATTGTCATACAGAACGCTCCGCCAGCAACATGGCTTTACCATGATCGAGCTGATGATTGTCGTTGTTATTATTGCCATCATCGCCGCATTCGCCATCCCTTCCTACCAGGACAGCATCAGGAAGAGCAAACGTGCCGATGCCAAGACCGCCATATCCCAGGTCGCGTCACGCATGGAGCAGTTCTACCTCGATCGGAAGACCTACACCAGCGATCTGACCGAGTTGGGACTGGTGCAGGCCACCAGCGCCGGCGCTGCGGCTGGCGACTGGGATTCTCCGGAGCGTTATTACCGGGTCAGCGCCGTGGCACCGACCTGGGACAATGGTTGCTTCCCGATTACCTGCTGGGCACTGGAAGCCGTTGCCGTTGACACCAACCAGCTAAAGGATACAACTTGCCGCCGCTTCCGGCTTACTTCCAGGGGCGAAAAGGAAAGCGAAGATTCTACAGGAACTGCTACAACCAGTTGCTGGTAATCATCTGCCGTCCGGTTCCCATATGTATATGTAGCGCACCCGGCTGTAAAACTGGTGCACCTCCTGCCGCCCATTGCTGTCACTAACGCCCCCCGAACAGCAATGGGTTGTCTTTGTGGCGTCCATACCACACTTCCAACAAACCGGTTTTCATTACTTCCATAGTGTTTATATAGATTTATTCAATGTTATCAATATCTTAACAGTATTTATATTTATACTAATACTTATTTACATGTCCATTTTTGGTAGCGCGCAGCAGCATGCTTTTCTCAACCCTGTAGTTCAGATCAAAAGACACGGGTATACTTTAAATTAGAAATAAAAATAGCCTGCAGAAGCCTAAAAACTGAGGGCAAAACCGTGTTCAGGAACGAGGGAAACTACATGGATTTCACTTTACGGATTTTCTCGACCGTTCATTTTCGCACAGGAATCCCGTTTATCTGCCACAATAGACCGTTTGTCGGCACGAGTGGCTCGCTAAATCTACCGTTCATCGGTCTAATTATACCGCCTGTAACTTATTGTCAAAATAGCGGGTCACGCGAACGCGGACAAAAAATTATGCCAAGGAGTGGCGGTTTTTCGCTCATTGAATTGATTATTGCCCTGGTAATCCTGGCGATTATCGGTGGCCTGGCTGTGCCTTCGTTCATGCGAACTCTCGAAAACAATCGCATCACTACCCAAGCCAACGCATTTATCGCCGACCTTAACTTTGCCCGTAGCGAGGCCATCAAGCGAGGTACCGCGGTCGCCTTGTGCGTCGCCAACGTGGCTGCGTCAGATTGCGACCCCGCCGGCAGCTGGAACACCCGCCAACGGCTGATATGGACTGATACCACGACCAATGGTGTAGTTGATGCCGGTGAACAGATACTGCGCGTTATCGAGCCACCCGACGGCTCCCGCACCTACCTCGGTGACCCGGCAGGCGCGGTCGTTGCGATTGGTTTTGACCGCCAGGGAATAACCAACCTGGGCACGGCAACCGTGGGGGCGGCAAACGCGATTACGCTGGCCATTTGCTACGACTCAGACAACAACGGCATCCCGGAAACCGACACCGGTCGTGACATCATCATCAGCTTCACCGGCGTCACCAAGGTCGCACGTCCGGCCACAGCTTGCCCGTAATACAGAAACGAGGAGATTCTGGATGAGACCTTTATCTTTTCACTGTCCCGTATCCAGCGCAGGTCAATCGGGATTCGGCATGCTGGAAGTCCTGATTTCCATCCTGGTTCTGGCTATCGGACTGCTCGGACTGGCTGCATTGCAAACCGTCGGACTCAAATACAACTACCAGTCATTTCAACGCACCCAGGCCGTTATCCTGACCTACGAGCTGACCGACAAGATCCGCGCGAATGACGGTATCGCCGGCAACTACCAGGTCCAGTACGGCGTCAGCCTGGGCCAGCCCGCTGCCGGAACCTGTCACACCAGCCCTTGCACAGCCGCACAGCTGGCCGCCTACGACCTAGCGCTATGGAAACAATCCATCAACGAGCAATTGGGCGCAGATGCGGACGGCCAAATCAGTTATGACCCGGCGACACTGCTGCACAAGATCCAGATTAAATGGAAAGAAAATGAAGCAGACCAGGAATTCGCCCAGGAGGTTGAACTATGACATCGACCAAACACAGGAACATTGCACTGGTTGCGAGAAAATTCTGGCAATCCGGCTTCACCCTGGTTGAAATTATGATTGCGCTGACCATCAGCCTGATCATTCTTCTTGCTGTTACCCAGATTTTTGTCTCAAGCAGGACCACCTACAGCTACACGGAAGGCATGTCGCGGATACAGGAAGGTGGACGCTTTGCCATTGACTTCCTCGCCCGCGACATCCGCATGGCTGGTTATACCGGCTGTGCACGCCGCCTCGAGACCGCCGACGTTACCAATATACTGAAAAATCCCAATGACGCCACCCGGTATGACAGCGCAGGCATGGAAGTCTATCGCTACACCGGGTCAGGTGGCAGTGCCTTGAGCGACTGGACTCCAGCGCTGAAGGACATTGCATCAGGCGGATATTTCAAGGCCGGCGAAATGGAGCCGTTTTCCGATCTCCTGATCGTCAAGTATGGGACATCTGTAGATGCTTACCCGACAGGGTCGGCCGCGCCCAATGCCAACATCCAGATCCTGGCAACAACGGAAACTGAAAGCGCATTCCGCCAGAACGATATCGTCATGGTCACCGACTGCAATAATGCCGATATCTTTGCCATCACCAACAACGTTGCCAACAATGGCGGCGCGCTGACATTGGCCCATGCTACCGGCAGCAACAGTACCAATCGTCTTGGTCATGGCTACACCACCAATGCCGAAGTATTGCGCTGGGAAGCCCGCGCCTACTACGTCGGCAAGCCCGATCTTGATGGCGATAACAAGCCCGATCCCGACCCGGCATTGATGCGTAAATCACTGGTCCGGGGTGACCTGGTCGCTCAAGCCCTCGTTGAAGGGGTCGAGCGTATGCAACTGATGCTGGGCATGGATACGGATACTGCGCCGGGCCGCTTTCGTGACAATGGCGCCAATCAATATGTCTTGCCAGGCGACGCTGCAGCTGCAGACTTGTCAAAAGTGGTTTCCATCCGGGTTGGCATTGCGGTCACATCCGGCGATACGGTCGACGGTGAAGCCGATACTACAGTCTACAACATACTCGGACTGGCAAATGAAAGCTTTGACGATTACGGGCCAGGATCATCTCCGGAAAATTACGGGTCCGAGAATCGCGCAAGGCGACGGGTATTCACCATGACTGTCGCTCGCAGAAACTAGGCATGAGTCGGACAAACTATTTCATTGTCCAGGAGCCGGTATGAAACCATTAAACACTATAGCTTTGACCGAGCAGGGAATGACCCTGGTGATATCACTGATTTTTCTGCTGGTGCTCACCATTATCGGCATCTCGGCCATGAGCACCTCGTCACTGCAGGAAAAAATGGCCGGCAACATGAAAGACAAGGCGCTGTCGTTCCAGGCTGCGGAATCCGCCCTGATTACCGCCGAGGGATGGTTAAAGCAACAGGGCAAGACGCCACGGGCACAAACGACGCCTCAGATACTGTCTCCCTCGGTCAACGGTACTCCGGTCTGGCGCGATACCAATTTGGATATCTGGAACAGCGCCAATGCAATCAAGCACCCCGGCACCCCGGGACAACCGGCTAATACCGGTATCTTTGATCTTTCATACCTGTCGGACTCCCCGCAATACATTGTTGAGGACATGGGCCCGCTTGCATGTGAAAGCAAGTCAGGGTGCGGCGGCTATGGTGGAACACCACAACGCTTTATGTACCGTATAACCGCCCGCGGCCAGGGCGGCACAGCTAACGCTGTATCGCTGACCCAATCCACTTTTGCCTGGTACTGAACCGGATTGACGCAATATGAAAATGGATTTTCTGAGCAAATAATTCACTGGAGAGAAAACTATGAACTGCATTCAGCCAGATGGCTACCGCATAACCGTATCAAGCCGGGTCAAACGCTCTGTGACCGGCGCATTGCTGACGGGCATATTATTCACCGCGGCTAGCAGTCCTGCCTCCACGGATATCAGCAATTCACCACTGTTTATTTCCAATTCGGTGCAGCCCAATATTTTCTTCATGCTCGACGATTCCGGCAGTATGCGAGGCGAAACCCTGTACAACGAGGGCGTCCCCGTTGGCACGGCCACGACCAACACGCTGAGTTTTTCACCGGCCGGCACACTGGATCGCCAGCGTTTGTGTCACGGTTTTAATGTTCTCGCCTACAACCCCAATGTTCGTTACACGCCCTGGCGCGGGAAAGACGCGAACAATGTCAGCTATTCTGACGCGGACATCTTGTCGGGCGGTTTCACCACGCTGAGAAACAATCCTTATTGCCCTGCAGGGGTATCCGCGAGCACGACTATTGATGCAAGCGGTGCTGTTACCAACTGCAATGATGCCGGGTACAACGGCACACTTAATGCCACTGCCATAAACTATGCCTACTTTCCGTGGACAGACACTGATGCTGATGGCCAGTGGGACAGTGGCGAATGCGGGCTGACTGACTCCGAAGGTGTAACCTGGGCCGAACTGGCAAGTACAGGCACAACCACTGTGCCGGCTACCGAGCAGCAACGCAATTTCGCCAACTGGTACACCTATTACCGTAAACGTGATTTTGTGATGAAACGGGCCGTAACGGAACTGACTTACACTGGTCGCCATCGAATGGGATTTTCGACACTATGGAACAACAATGGTGTCGCCGTGCAGGTCAACAATATAGACAACATCAGCGTACCGGTTGATCCGGTTGCGCAGGCCGACAAGGAAAAAATGTTAAGACATTTATCCAATATCGGGCCAGCAAGCACCACACCCCTGAGAACGGCACTGCGTAACACCGGAAAATATTTTGAAGGTATAAATGACACTGATGTCAAAAACGTATTATTTTCCAGTGCACCCAGTCACCCGAACAGTTTCAAGGCTACCGGGCTATCGCCCATTCTCGACGCAAACCACGGTGGCGAATGCCAACAAAACTTCACCATCCTTCTGACTGATGGCGAATACAATGGCCCCGCCATTGGCATGGCCAACACGGATGGCGATAGCAATACAAGTTTTGACGGCACTCCATTCGCAGACGGCTTCTCCGATACACTGGCTGACGTGGCCATGAACTATTACGAACGGGACCTGGCACCCAGTCTTGCTGATGATGTGCCCGTCCTGGAGAACGTGGACGAGGCGGCGCATCAGCACATGGTGACTTTCACTGTGAGCTTCGGTTTGACCGGTGCACTGGATCCATTCAACACCAAGACTCCTGCCGATAACAGCGACTCAGATCCAAGGGCAACAGGCTTTGCCTGGCCGGATCCGGCGGACGGCATCAATGATGTGCAAAACAGGATCGACGATTTATGGCATGCCGCCTATAACGGCCGCGGCCAGTTTATGAGTGCTTCTGACGGACAGAAACTTATCAAGGCATTTGAGGATGCCCTGTCAAACATCAACCAGCGTGCCGGTTCAGCTTCCGCAATTGCCGTTTCCACCGGTGCCGTGTCCACGGATACGCGCCTGTACCAGTCCACCTTTGACAGCGGTACCTGGGAAGGCCACTTGTTTGCGTTACAATTTGACAGCTTTGACATTATCAACAGCGGTGACTGGGGCGGACCACCATCGGACGCCGCAGAGGTGCTGAAGACTCAAAACTGGAACACCGGGCGCCATATCGTTACCTGGAATCCTGCTGCCTTGGCGCCAGATGGTACAGCATTTCGCTGGAACACTATCGGCGCCAGCCAACAGGCCGCATTGATTGACGGTGCAACCGACGGTACCGGGAATCCTGATGCCGTTCTGGGACAGCAAAGACTTGAATTCATTCGCGGGGACCACGGCAATGAATCAAAGTCCGGATCAGGAAAATTTCGTAGTCGCGGACCAGGTGGCCAGGAATTCAAGCTCGGTGACATCGTCCACTCTTCACCGCTTTATGTCGGCGCACCGCCCTACGGGTATCTGGACGCCCTGGAATCTGTATCCTATAACAGTTTTCGTGTCGCCAACTTTGAACGAAAGGCAATGATTTACGTGGGCGCAAACGATGGCATGCTGCATGCTTTTGACGCCGAAACCGGTGAAGAAAAGCTGGCTTACGTTCCGTCATCGATATATCACAAGCTGCCGGAACTCACAGACCCGGCCTATTCCCACCAGTACTATGTTGATGAAACGCCGGTAGCCGGCGATGCCTTCTACAACGGTGCGTGGCACACAGTTCTTCTGGGTTCCCTGCGCGGTGGTGGCAAATCAGTGTTTGCACTCGATATTACCGACCCGCTGCCCTATACCGATTCCCTCGGTACCAGGCACTCCTACAAGGCAAACTTCGCCGAGAA
Organism: Gammaproteobacteria bacterium; assembly: GCA_029880545.1. Classification (NCBI taxonomy): domain Bacteria; kingdom Pseudomonadati; phylum Pseudomonadota; class Gammaproteobacteria; species Gammaproteobacteria bacterium. Next base: position 107,414 of record JAOUOD010000002.1, read on the forward strand.
CAATGCTGCCAATATCGTCATGTGGGAATTCACTGATCCGGACCTGGGCTTTACCTTCGGCAAACCGGCAATTGGTCGCCTGGCCAATGGCAAGTGGGTTGCCATATTTGGCAACGGCTACAACAGCAGCATCCCGTTGCCGGGCGATACCAGCGTTTGCGGTACCAGTTACAGCTGCTCCGGCAAGGCGCACCTGTTCATCGTGGATATTGAAACCGGGGCGTTGCTCAAAAAGATCAATACCGGCGCAGGCAGCGCAACAGCACCCAATGGCCTAAACGCACCGTCACTTGTAGACGACAACAATGACTCTATTGTTGACCTGGTTTACGCGGGCGACCTGCAAGGCAACCTGTGGAAGTTTGATGTATCCAGCGCCACCTCGTCAGGCTGGGTGGTATCCAAGAACGTGGGCGGCAAGCCGGCACCCCTTTTCACCGCTACGGATGACAACGGCATCCCGCAACCGATTACTTCTGCTCCGGAAATCGCCGATCAGACTTCGGCGGCTGGAGGCTTGATGGTATTTTTCGGTACAGGCCGGTACCTGGGCAAGAGTGATATCATCGTCTCGCCGACGACACAGATGCAGAGTTTCTACGGTATCTGGGATGAAACCGGTTCAGGTACCGAGAACAACACCCAGGTCAAGAAAGCAAACCTTCTTGAGCAAGCTATTACCCAGACAGATGTCAATGGCAATAATGCCGGTGCCGGATCAGCTAACCCGCCCGCATTCAGGACGTCCAGTGACACCAGCATTGATTCATGGGGCTCATCCGGAACACCTGGCACCTACATGGGCTGGAAGATAGATTTCGACCCGGCCGTTACCGGCTTTGCGGGTGAACGCGTCATCTACAAATCCCTCGCCTGGGGCGACACCATTATCTTCTCAACGCTGATACCGGAAGACCGCCCATGTGGCGCCGGCGCCAAGGGCTGGATAATGGCACTGAACCGCACCAACGGCGGTCCACCTCCTGAAGCATTCTTTGATACCAATGAAGACGGTGAGATCGATTTAATCGATAATAGCGTATGTAATGGTACCGCTTGCGGCGGCCAGTTTGATCCCGGTGGCGCGCCCGTTGAACAGAAGCCCATGCAGGGCATACCTCCTGCAGCGGGTGGCGTAACACCACCCAGGCGAAGTTGCGACAACCTTGACAGCATCCTGGTTGGTGGCAACTCGTCCGGCGACACGCCGACTTCCAAGAAAACCAAAACACCGGTCAGCCTGTGCAGGCAAAGCTGGCGTGAACTGCAATAACCGGAGGCGGACATGAAGATACTTGACTTCATACGGGCAACTCTATTTCTCGCACCGACACTGTTGATACCGGTTACCGGGGTCGCTACCGAAAACCGGCCGACCTTGCCAGCGGAGATAGTGAATTTTGGCATCGTCGACGAGCTTCGCGCGAGAAACATGGAAATCATTATCAACGACACCTTGCTGAAACTGTCGGCAGGTTCACGCATCAAGAATGCACAAGGTACTCCGATCCCGGTCAGTTTTGCCCGAAAAGGCACCAAGGCCGCTTACTCGGTCAAACACGATAACCGATCAGGATATGGAATCATTATTGAGCTGTGGCTATTGCCGGCAGACTACAACCTGCCCCAATAACATGGCCGGCTTTTCAACCTTGACGGAACAGGATTATATGAACAAAACAAACAGCCAAGGCTTCACCCTGATTGAACTCATGATCGTGGTTGTCATTATCGGGGTGCTTTCGTCGTTCGCATACTCCAGCTATCAGGACCATGTCAGGAAAGCGCGTCGCACCGATGCAAAGGGCCCATTAACCCAACTGGCCAACATACAGGAAAAATTTTTTACTGAATGCAACCGCTATGCAGCACAGTCGTCATCGACAGCCGCGGACAAGGCCTGCAGCACTGCAGCTGACCCGGGCAGTGCGACGCTTATTTATTCCGCGCTATCCCCGGAAAACCATTACCGTATTTCCATCCTGGCGCCGGTCACCGCCGGGTGCACAACGGCCAACTGCTATTTACTGGAAGCTGATCCGAACGGTGCCGGCACTACCGGTCTCCAGTCCAACGACGGTCGTTTTCGCATTGACCAGGCGGGACGAAAAAGCTGGGACAAAAACGATACCGGGACCGTTGACGCCAACGGCATGTTCAACGGCAAATGGAGTGACAAGAAATAACTGGCTAATCAGGCAGGTGCACGCAAAGGTTTGGGTATGGCAAAGTGTATGGTCTCAGGTTCTCCACCCTGCACGTCTGAAACCGCTGCGCCCCACTGTCTGAGCTGATCAAGAACCTGCTGTACAAGCAGTTCCGGTGCGGATGCTCCGGCCGTAAGGCCGACAGTCTGGGCGGATTCAAACCAGGACTGCTGAAGATCCTGTGGTCCATCAACCATGTATGCACGACAACCCCTGGCTTCGGCCACTTCGCGCAAACGATTGGAGTTGGAGCTGTTTGCCGAACCCACAACAATGACCACGTCTGACTCACCTGCCAGACGCTTTATGGCATCCTGGCGATTCTGCGTCGCGTAACAAATATCATCTTTCTTCGGCCCTGATATTCCCGGAAAACGTTTCTTCAGTGCCGCGACCACCTTTTCCGTGTCGTCGACACTCAAGGTTGTCTGGGTAACATAGGTCAGAGGTCCTTCACCTGCAATCTCCAGACTTGCCACATCGTCCGGTGACTCAACAAGGTAAATCCGGTCTTTGACCTGGCCCAGCGTACCTTCAACCTCAGGATGACCGGCATGGCCAATCATAATAGTCTGGCTCCCTGCCTTGTGCTGATGCATAACCTCCATGTGTACCTTGGTCACCAGCGGACAGGTTGCATCAAACACCTGTAATTGGCGCTGCTGAGCCTCGTCGCGAACTGCCTGGCTGACTCCATGAGCGCTGAATATCACTGTCGCACCATCAGGCACTTCGTCAAGCTCCTCAACAAATACAGCGCCTTTTTGCCTGAGGTCATCGACAACAAAACGATTGTGTACGACCTCGTGGCGCACATACACGGGCGCACCGAACATCTGCAGTGCACGCTCAACGATCTCAATGGCACGATCAACACCGGCACAAAACCCACGGGGGCTGGCGAGAATGACTTTCATGATTTCGATCCGGTCAAGCCGGCTCCACGTTCAGTATTTCTATGTCAAACAACAGGTCATAGCCTGCCAACGGATGCGAGAAATCAACGCGCACCTGGCCTTCACTGTTTGCCAGGATCACTCCGGCAATCTCTTCACCGGATGGCGTGGTAAAGCCAATAACATTGCCTTCACTTGTATCCATGTCTTCCGGAAACTCATCCAGCGGTATGGTCAGGATCCGCTCCTGCTCAGCAGGACCATAGGCCTCCATGCACGGTACCTCGAATTTCCTGGTATCACCCTTTTGCAATCCAAGCATGCGTGATTCCAGCCCCTCGATCAGTTCGCCGCTGCCGATGGTGACGGTGGCCGGCTCGCCTTCACGGGAACTGTCGGCTACGTGATTCTCCGATGGAATAGTGAGCGTATAATGGAATGTGACAACAGACCCGTTTACAACCTGGTCGCTCATACCTGCTTCTCCTGCGCTTCATTCGAACCTGATCTCCGGCCAATAATGCGCCAGCCAAAACTGTCAACAATCAGCAGTACGGCGCCAACAGAAATAGCCGAATCGGCTATATTGAAATTGGGCCAGGACCAGGTGCCGTAGAAGAAATGCAGGAAGTCCACAACCTTGCCAAGATAGATACGATCAATAACATTGCCTATGGCTCCACCCAGTACCAGCATCAGTGCCACGGCCAGTTGCAGCTCATCCTGCCTGAGTTTCCTGACCATGGTTACGATGACAATACTGACAGCTACGGCAAGCACAATAAAAAAGATACGTTGCCAGCCACCGGCATCATGAAGAAAACCGAAGGCCGCGCCGGTATTATAGGCAAGCTCCAGGTCAAAGAATGGCAAAACCGGGATCACACCCTTGCTCAGCATTTTTACCGCCAGCACCTTGGTCAGCTGATCAAGCCCGATAACAGCTGCCGATATCCACCACAGGCGCAACATCAGGCAAACTCCCGGTTTTCGCCGCCACCGATATTGGTGATACAACGATCACACAGCTCGGAATGTTCACTGTTGCTGCCGACATCTTCGCGACGATGCCAGCAACGCACGCACTTGCCATGATCCAGTGCGGATACGGAAACAAACAAATCCTTGCGCTCGGTTTCGGCGGCATCGGCCGGCCTGTTATCCAGTCCATGCACGTTCGCATAAGATGTAATCAGGACAAACCGCAGCTCGTCGCCAATGCGATCCAGTTTTGCCTTCAGCTCATCAGAACAATACAAATCCACCTGCGCTTCCAGTGCCGCGCCAATGCTGCCGGCCGCGCGCAAACGCTCCAGTTCCTTGGCGACCGTATCGCGCACTTCAATAACGTCAGCCCAGTAACCGCGATCCAGGCCATCGGAAAACTGCTTGCCAAACCCGGCCGGGAACGAGTACCACTCGGCAATAAATACACTGGACTCACGCTTGCCGGCAAAACACTGCCAGATTTCATCGGCGGTAAAACTGAGAATCGGTGCCAGCCAACGCACCAGTGCTTCAAGTATATGGTACATCGCCGTTTGCGCTGACAGTCGACCACGACTGTGACGCGGCATCGTGTACAAACGGTCCTTGAGAATATCCAGGTAGAAACCACCCAGTTCCACCACGCAAAACTGGTGCAGCTTCTGGTAGATATGATGGAAGCTGAAGTTATCATACGCAGCGAGGATGTCTTGCTGCAACGCGGCCGCTTCCTGGACTGCCCAGCGATCAAGCGGCAACATGTCGTCAACCGGCAACGTCATTGATGGCTCAAATCCGTCCAGGTTGCCCAAAAGGTAACGAGCAGTATTTCTGATACGACGATAACTGTCAGCAATTCGCTTGAGCACCTCGTCGGAATACGTCATCTCGCCGCGATAGTCCGTTGACGCGATCCACAGGCGCAGGATATCGGCGCCCATGGTATCAGCCACTTTCTCCGGCTCGACGCCGTTGCCCCGGGATTTGGACATCTTGTAGCCGTGCTTGTCGACGGTAAACCCGTGAGTCAGTACACCTTTGTAAGGCGCCTTGCCACGACTGGCGACTGCTGTCAGCAATGAAGACTGGAACCAGCCTCGATGCTGATCCGAACCTTCAAGGTAGAGGTCTGCCGGCCATTGCAGGTCTTCACGGGTTTCCAGGACGCAGGCATGGGATACACCGGAATCAAACCAGACATCAAGTGTATCGGTGACTTTCTCGTAACGGTCGGCATCATTACCCAGCAGTTCAACAGGATCAAGATCAAACCAGGCATCAATACCGTTTTGTTCCACCCGTTGACAGACCTGCTCGATCAATTCGGGCGTCTTTGGATGCAGCTCGCCGGTCCTTTTATCTACGAATACCGCGATTGGCGAGCCCCAGGTGCGCTGACGGGAAATACACCAGTCAGGACGGTTTTCCACCATGCCTTCGATTCGGGCGCGACCCCAGTCCGGCATCCATTTCGTCCGGGAGATTTCCTGCATGACGACCGGCCGCAACTTTTCCATGGCGATAAACCATTGTGACGTTGCACGGAAAATTATCGGTGTTTTATGGCGCCAGCAATGCGGGTAACTGTGCTTCAGGGATGCTACGTGTACCAGCCTGGCGCGTGTCTTCAGCGTTTCAATAACGGCATCGTTGGCCTTGAATACGTGCTGACCGGCAAACAAGGGTGTATCCGGCAGGAACACGCCATTACCGCCAACAGGGTTCTCAACTGCCAGGTTGTACTTGCTGCCAACCACGTAGTCTTCAAGACCATGACCGGGCGCGGTATGCACCGCACCTGTACCCGCGTCGGTGGTAACGTGATCACCAAGAATCACCGGAACTTCGCGGTCATAAAACGGGTGCTGTAACTTCAGGTTCTCCAGTGCAGAACCGAGGCAAGTGGCGATTACCTTGTAGCTCTCGATGTTCCAGCGTGCCATCGCATCTTTCATCAATGCCTCGGCTATCACCAGGCGCTCCTTGCCATGCTCCGCTTCACACTGAATGACTACGTATTCAAGGTCCGGGTTCAGGGCCACGGCCTGGTTGGCAGGCAGCGTCCATGGCGTGGTCGTCCAGATAACAACATTGGCCGGACCTTCACCATGATGACCGGGAACCGATTCACACCGGGCGAACAGCTCTTCTTCGTCGAGCACCTGGAACCGCACATCAATTGCCGGTGACGCCTTGTCCTGGTATTCCACTTCCGCCTCGGCCAGCGCAGAACCGCAATCGGTACACCAGTGCACAGGCTTGTGACCCTGAACAACATGGCCAGCTTCGATAATTTTTCCCAATGTACGAATGATATCGGCTTCGTACTTGTAGTCCATGGTCAGGTAAGGATTGTCCCAGTCACCAAAGATGCCAAGACGAATAAAGCCCTTGCGCTGACCATCTACTTGCTTCATGGCATATTCACGGCAGGCATTGCGGAACTTGTCGGCCGGCACCTTGACCCCGGCCTTGCCGATTTTCTTTTCTACTTGCAGCTCGATGGGCAGGCCATGGCAGTCCCAGCCCGGCACATAGGGCGCATCATAACCACCCATGCTCTTGGCCTTGACGATAATATCTTTCAACACCTTGTTGACCGCATGACCAAGATGGATATCGCCATTCGCATACGGGGGACCATCATGCAGGATGTACTTTTCCCGACCCTGGCGAGCCTTGCGAATCTGTCCGTAAATATCTTCCTTGTTCCAACGCTCCAGCGCCCTGGGTTCCCGTTGCGCCAGGCTGGCTTTCATCGGGAAATCCGTGTTTGGAAGATTCAGGCTGTCTTTGTAACTGTTTTCACTCATGCTCTATGTCGCCTTTTCGGGCCTTGTCTTATGTTCTGTTTGCGAACCAGGTACGCGCCTCGTCGATATCCTGGAATATGCGCAACTTCATCTCATCCAGTGAATCAAATTTTTCTTCATCCCGCAGCTTGTGCAGAAAATCAATATTAAGGTATTGACCGTAGATCTGCTCGTTAAAATCAAACAGGTGGATCTCCAGCAAAGCCCGGGTACCACCAACTGTTGGCCGGGTACCGACACTGGCCACTCCCTGGACCGGTTCGCCCCGAACTCCGAAAACTTCGACAACGTATATGCCCTGGACCGGTGACATGTTTCGATGCAGGTGGATATTGGCTGTCGGAATACCCAGGGTTCGGCCTATCTTGTCGCCATGCGCCACCCGACCACACATGCGATAGGGGCGACCCAGTAATTTTTCGGCAGTCTGCAGGTCACCAATTGCCAGCGCTGTGCGAATCCTGGTACTGCTGACACGCTCGCCATCTATATTAAACGTGTGCATGTGTACTACATCAAAACCGAATCGCCGGCCGGCCTGCTGCAACATGGCAAAGTCTCCACGGCGCGCCTTGCCAAACTGAAAATCGTCACCCACCACCAGGTGCCTGACGCCCAGACCCTCTACCAGGATGCGCTCGACAAAATCCTCGGCGTCCAGTGACGCAAATTTTTCGTCAAACTCGCACACCAGCACCCGGTCTACAGCGAATCGGCCCAGTTGGCGCAATTTCTCGCGCAGGCGAGTCAATCTTGCCGGCGCCTTGTTCGGCTGGAAATACTCAAGCGGCTGCGGCTCAAAAGTCATGACCAGCGACGGCACCCCGTAATCGCGCCCCTCATCGGCCAGCTGGCCAATAACCGCCTGGTGGCCCAGGTGAACACCGTCGAAATTACCGATGGTGGCCACGCAGCCCCGATGCTCCGGCCGAAGATTGTGAAGACCGCGAATCAGCTCCATGGTTGCCTGTTTTTACCGCCTGTTGCGCTCTGAAGTAAAGCGCGCAAGATTACTGATTTCAAAAGGAAAGGTCCAGACAACCGGGTAAATCCAGGTATGCGCCTCGATCTCAATGATGGGCCCAGTCAGGATCCAGTTCGTCAATAACCTCGCCAACAGGACGCCGGCCATCAAAACCATCATCGTAACCATGATAATGCCCCAGGCGCAGCTCGGGAAACTTCCAGCACAGGTAACCGTCGCCGGTATCAAAATCCACTAACCACAGGCCCTTGACCACCAACCCCAGTCGCTCCATCTTGCCGACCCAGCGCTTGACGATGGTTTCGTATTCGGCCTCCACGCGCGGCAAGGCCGGGTTGGTGGGCAGCATGGACTCCAGTTTGAGCCGCAGGGGTTCCAGCTCCGCATGGGCAGACTCGGTCAATTTTCTCACCATGGGAAATAGCGATTGCGCCTCGGACAGACTGAATACCCGCGGGCTGTTGCAACTTCCGATCTGGGTGTGGCTATCACTCATGACTGGAACGATCAGTGCGGTTTATGGATGAGCTTGCCCGGCTTCAGGCCAGACAATACCAAGGCGACTCCGTAGACCAGTATACCCAAACCAATCCATTGCGCGAGCCTGACAACACGCACCCAGAACCCGGCGTCCAGCCACGACTGAATATCCGCAGCGCCAAAATACAACAGCGTGCCCATGGCGGTGCTGGCCAGGACAATCCGGATCAGAAACAAGGACCAGCCTGAATCCGGTTGATAAATCTGCTCTTTGCGCAAACGGACAAACAACAGGCCGCAATTAATAAATGTTGAAAGTGAGATTGCCAGCGCCAGGCCGACATGTTTCAACGGCCACACCAGCGCCAGGCTCAGGACAATATTGGCGGCAAAGGCAATCATGGCGATTTTCGCCGGGGTGCGCGTATCCTGGCGGGCATAAAACCCGGGAGCCAGCACCTTGACCAGGATAAATCCGGGCAGACCGATCGCAAACGCAACCAGCGCCCGTGATGTCATTTCCACATCCGTGGCATTAAATGCGCCGTACTGGAACAAGGTGACAATCATGGGTCCTGCCAATACAGCGAGTCCAACGGCAGCCGGAACCGCGATCAGGAATACCAGTCGTAACGACCAATCAAGCAAATGCGAAAACTCGCCAGCGGCACCGTCGGCATAACGACGCGACAGGCTGGGCAAGATCACTGTTGCCAAGGCAATACCAAAAACGCCGAGTGGAAATTCCATCAGGCGATCCGAGTAGTACAGCCACGAGACGCTACCGGTTACCAGGAATGAAGCCAGAATACGGTTCACCAGCAGGTTCACCTGCGCCACCGAGCTGCCAAATATCGCGGGCACCATCAACTTGAACACTTTGCTGACTTCGTTGTGCCGCGCCAGTTTCGGCCAGCCAAGCATGCCGGCGCGCTTTAAAAACGGTACCTGGAACCCGAGCTGGACGACGCCCGCTATAAATACGCCCCAGGCCAGTCCGACCACCGGCTGGTCCATTAACGGTGTTAACCAAATGACCGCCGCGATCAGGCACAGGTTCAGAAATACCGGCGTGAACGCGGCAGCGGCAAACTTGCCACGCGTATTCAGAATTCCCGCGGCCATGGCCACCAACGAGATGAACATCAGGTACGGAAAAGTAATTCGCAGCATGGCCACGGTCAGGTCAAACTTGGTGGGCTCATCCATAAAACCGGGCGCCAGGCCCATGATAATAAGCGGCGAGGCAATAATCCCGATGAGCGTTACTAGGAACAGGATCAGGCCAAAAGCACCAAACATGTGGTTTACAAATTTACGTGCCGCTTCGTCACCCTGTTTTTTCTGGGTTTCGGCAAGGACCGGGACAAATGCCTGTGAAAATGCACCCTCACCGAATATGCGACGGAAAAAATTGGGAATGGCGAAGGCAACATAAAAGGCATCGGCGGCAACCCCGGCGCTAGCCCCGAGAAACCTCGCAAACAACACATCGCGCACCAAGCCCGTAATACGCGAAACCAGGGTCATGGCGCCGGTCACCGCAGTGGATTTCAGCAATTTGCCTGACATGAATATCCTTATTGTTGATTTTCCTGCCTCAAAATGGTTCAGGGCAGGCCGATTCAGGGGCAATCATAGGGCAATTCGTCGCGCGCGCCCACCAGGCCGATTTTTCATCACCCCAAAGCTCAAGGTATTGACAAATAGACAGAAAATCAGGATAGTTCGGCGCTTTCCGGCGACCGGCCAGATACTTCCATCAACCGGGCCGGCCAAAACCCGACTTTACCAAGAAAAGTCGATCTCAAAGGATTCAGGAGCAAAAATGGCTAACTCAGCACAAGCCCGCAAACGCGCCCGTCAGGCCGATGTCCATCGTGAACGCAATACAGCCCAGCGTTCCAACATGCGCACACAGGTCAAAAAGCTGCTCAAGCTGATCAAGGATGGCGAAAAAGACGCGGCTGCAGAACAGCTCAAGGCCGCATCATCGTTTCTGGACCGCGCCGCCAAGCGTGGCTTGATTCACGCCAACAAGGCAGCCCGCACCAAGAGTCGCCTGAGCGCACGCCTGAAATCAGCCTGACCTGCTGCTACAGATAATAAAACCCGCTATCGGCATGTTCGATAGCGGGTTTTTTCATGCCTTCAGGAATCGATCAGGCGGTCGGAACCGGGTCTTACACGAGCACCATATTGTCGCGGTGGATCAGTTCTGGATCATCCACATACCCGAGCAGCGATTCAATACGTTCACTGGGTTTTCCCAGAATCTTCCGAGTATCATCAATACCGTAGTTAACCAGTCCACGCGCCACCTCGTTGCCATCGGCATCAACACAGGCTACCACCTCGCCACGGGAAAACTTGCCCTCTGCGGCAATCACGCCCACCGCCAACAAGCTGCCGCCATTTTCCCGCACAACACGTACCGCACCAGCATCCAGCACCAGTCGACCAGCCGTTTTCGCCTGTGACGCCAACCACTGTTTGCGCGCGGCCACACGACCCTGGGCAGCTTCCAGGTAGGTACCAACAGATTCACCGGCCCAGACCTGGCTTAATACGTCCTGTTTGCGACCGTTAGCAATAACTGTGCAGGTGCCAGAACGTGCAGCCTTGCCTGCAGCCAATACCTTTGTGCGCATGCCGCCACGACCCAGGCTTCCCGAACCTCCCGCCATGGCTACCAGTGACGGATCGCCGGCCTGGCCGTGGCTAACCAGCCTGGCATCGGGACACTCCCGGGGATCCTGCTCAAACAAACCTTCCTGATCGGTAAGAATGACCAGCAGATCGGCTTCGACAAGATTACACACCTGCGCTGCCAGGGTGTCATTGTCGGAAAACCGGATTTCTTCGGTAGCAACGGTGTCATTTTCATTAATGACCGGCACCACGCCCATCTTCAACAGGGTTTTCAACGTGCTCCTGGCATTCAAATAGCGCTCACGATTGGCAAGGTCAGCATGAGTCAACAGAATCTGGGCGGAATGGATGCCAAAACGATGAAATGCGGTTTCATAGGTTTGTACCAGTCCCATTTGGCCGATGGCGGCCAACGCCTGCAGATCATGCAGTGCATGCGGGCGCGTGGTGCCACCCATGCGATGCAGACCGGCTGCTACGGAGCCAGATGTAACCAGCAATAATTCACGTCCTGGCGACATCCATTTTGCCGCCTGCTCCACCCAGCGGCCGATGGCGGCGACGTCGATTCCCTGCTTCGCGTCCGTCAACAAGGCACTGCCGATCTTGACGACGCAACGCCTGGACTGACTGATTTTTGCTCTGGACTGATTATGCGTCATGCAGCGTTCCCGCCTCGTCTCCCAGCTCTTCCAGGTGTCCCATGAGGGCCCCGGTTAATTTATTGCAACCTTCGCCATTAATGGCACTGACCCGGTAAACCGGGCCATCAAAATCCAATCCATCTACGATATCCTGACACCGTGCTTCGCGTTCGTCGTCCGGCACCAGGTCGAGCTTGTTCAATACCAGCCAACGCTCTTTGTCGGCCAGTTCATCGCTGTATTTCGACAGCTCGTTGAGCAAGGCGCTCGCTTCCTTGACCGGATCACTGCCATCAAATGGTGCCACATCGACAAGATGCAACAGAATGCGGGTTCGGGAAAGATGTTTCAGGAACTGCACGCCCAGGCCCACGCCTTCCGCAGCACCTTCGATCAAGCCCGGAATATCGGCAATAACAAAACTGCGGTACTCGCCCACACGAACCACGCCTAAATTCGGGTACAAGGTAGTAAACGGGTAGTCCGCCACTTTCGGTCGGGCCGCGGACACTGCCCTGAGGAATGTGGATTTCCCGGCATTAGGCAACCCTAAAAGACCGACATCAGCCAGTACCTGCAGCTCCATGCGCAGGTAACGCTGATCACCGGCGGTGCCCGGCGTGGTCTTGCGTGGCGCGCGGTTGGTACTGGATTTGAACCGGGCGTTACCCAGCCCGCCTTCACCGCCCTTGGCCACCAACAGGCGCTCGCCTTCGCGAGTCAGCTCTCCAATCAGTTCTTCAGTGTCTTCATCCCAAACACGTGTTCCCAGGGGTACACGCACAACCAGGTCATCTGCCGATGCCCCGGTGCAATTTCGTCCGCGTCCCGGCTCGCCATTACGCGCTCGATGCTGACGACTGTGGCGAAAATCCGCGAGGGTATTGAGCCCGGAATCGCCTTGCAGATAGACACTGCCGCCATTGCCGCCGTCACCGCCATCCGGACCACCCTTGGGCATGAATTTCAGGCGCAGGAAACTCAGGCAACCTCGGCCGCCGTTACCCGCTTCTACGCGAATGGATGCTTCATCGACGAATTTCATGCTTGCTACTCTGGTTCCCGCACAAAGAAAAAACCCCGCCCGGTTCACCCGGGCGGGGTTTTCAGATCACTTCCCCATTCCAGGGTCGAGTCTTAAGCCGGGTAAACGCTAACCGTCTTGCGCTTGCTTGGGCCCTTGATCTCGAATCGGACAACGCCGTGACTGGTGGCAAACAGCGTATCATCTTTGCCACGGCTCACATTGGTGCCCGGGTGGAACTTGGTGCCGCGCTGGCGAACCAGGATATTTCCTGCCAACACTTCCTGACCGGCAAATCGCTTGACGCCAAGGCGTTTCGATTCCGAATCGCGACCGTTACGTGAACTACCGCCTGCTTTTTTATGTGCCATTTTGTCTAACCTCTACGCAATCGTACGGAACCAGCAATTAGCCGATACCGGTAATTTCCAGTTCAGTGTAGTCCTGGCGATGACCCGCCTGCTTGCGGTAATGCTTGCGACGGCGCATCTTGAAAATGCGGACTTTTTCGCCACGACCGTGCGATACCACCTTGGCGCTGACCTTGCTGTCCAGGGTCGGCTTGCCTACCTGAACATTGCCGCCATCCTGAATCATGAGTACACGATCCAGATTCACGGACTCGCCTTCGGCTGCGGTCAGCTTTTCCACCTTGAGCTTGTCGCCTACAGCGACTCGGTACTGTTTGCCGCCAGTTTCAATCACCGCGTACATGCTTGATTCTCCTGATAAATCTGTCATTGTGCACCCGCTACCATGTGAGCGGGGGCGCTAAAGGGCGGCAATTCTAGCCGCAGCCACGCTCAAGGTCAAACATCTTGACACCCCCGGGCTGGCTCCCTAGGATTGCGCGGCGCCTTCCCCGGACGTTGGCGGATACCTTTTATATAGGACAGAGCAAAAAGCCCGAACCGAGACCATGAATTCCGCCGAAATACAGGCCCTGGCTGCCGATGACATGGCAGCCGTAGACGAACTGATCCATACCCGCCTCAGCTCCGATGTCGTCCTGATCAACCAACTGGGCCACTACATTATCGGTAACGGTGGCAAGCGTATTCGGCCATTGATTACCCTGCTCGCCGCCAGGGCGCTGAGCTACCAGGGGGTCCATCACGTGACCCTGGCAGCGATTATCGAATTCATTCATACCGCCACCTTGCTGCACGACGACGTCGTCGACAGCTCCAACATGCGACGGGGACAGGCCAGCGCCAATGCCGTATTCGGCAACGAAGCCAGCGTACTGGTTGGCGACTTCCTGTATTCCCGCGCTTTCGAAATGATGATCGAGGTGGACAACATGCGCGTCATGGAAATCCTGGCTTCCACCACCAACACCATCGCCGAAGGCGAAGTCATGCAGCTGATGAATGTCCACGACCCGGACACCTCGGAAGCGCGCTATATCGAAGTCATTCAGAGCAAGACTGCCAAGTTATTTGAGGCCGCCACGCGATTGGGTGCTGTAATCACCGGCCAACCGGAACACGTTGAAACTGCCATGGCTGCCTACGGCATGCATCTTGGCACCGCGTTCCAGCTGATTGACGATGCGCTCGACTATCGTCGCAACAACAACAGTCTGGACAAGAACCTGGGTGACGACCTGGCGGAAGGCAAGCCAACACTGCCACTGATTCATGCCATGAGCCGAGGTACCGAGGCACAGCGCTCACTGATTCGCAAAGCCATTGAAGACGGCGGGCTTGACCAGATTGAGGCCGTTATCGATGCCATTGAATCCACCGATTCCATCACGTACACTGCGCGCCAGGCTGAAGGCGAGGCCGAAAACGCGATCAACGCGATTTCTGTTATTCCCGACTCGTCATTCAAACGCGCGCTTGAGGCCTTGGCGCGACTTTCCGTTCACCGGGATTTTTGATCAGCCTTGCAATCGCTGCAAAACAATCGACACGGGGTGTAGCTCAGCCTGGTAGAGCACTGTCTTCGGGAGGCAGGGGCCGGAGGTTCGAATCCTCTCACCCCGACCAGGTTTTCATTCTTTGATCCGGCACTGGTGAGCGCAAACATGGGCCAGGTTATTAAAATCCTGCTGTTTATTGGTATTGCGATTTGGCTTTTGTTCCGGATTCGTCGGGCGCTCACTCGATCCGATCAGTCTGACACCGAATCCGGCTCCCCGCCCCCGCCTGAAAAGCTCATGAGCGCTTGCGCCACTTGCGGAATATTCGTGCCCGACAACGAAATCATTCGAGCCCATGGCAAATTCTATTGCTGTGCTGAACACAGGGATCAGGATAAACCGGCCTGATGACGAAAATCAGGTACCGCCTGGCTTTTGCGCAACCAGGCTTTCTATGCTAGTTGTTTCCGCATGACCGAAACTCACATTGATCCGGAAATTGAGGTAATGGCCTCTGCTGTCGCTGCAGATCAGCCGCTAGGCCACACCAACTGGCGCCTGTTGCAGTACTTCAATCTCTACCGGGTCGGGATCGCAGGGCTCGCAAGCCTTGGGTCACTGTTTATTGATCTGATCACGCCTTTTGGAAAAACCGACCCGGTATTGTTCCAGATTGTCGCCGTCACCTATTTTATTGTCAGCCTGTTCGGATTACGCATCACTTATATTCGCCAACCGGACTTCGAGACCCAGGCCAGCGTATTTGCCTTTTCAGACGTGGCTTTCGTCACCCTGCTTACTCACGCGAGCGGTGGACTCGCCAGCAGCCTTGGCCTGTTCCTGGTAGTGGCGGTAACCGGTGCCAGCCTGCTGCTCAACAAGCGCATGACTATTTTTGTAGCGTCACTGGCTTCCGTAGCGGCGTTGATCCAGCATTCCTGGGGATTGCTTACCGGTACTGACACCTATTACGGCACCATCTCACAAGGCTATCCACAGGTGGGCGCGCTGGGCCTGGGCCTGTTTACGGCGTCGGTATTGGGCTACACGCTAGCGCAACGACTCAGGCTGAGTGAAGCCATTGCCGATCAGCGTGGCGCCGATATTTCAAACCTCTCCAGGATTAATGCCCTGATTATCGAGCGTATGCAGGCCGGTGTACTGGTCTGCGACAATCACCTTATGATTAAACAGTACAACACCCGTGCCGGGCATTTTTTCGACCTCCCCGAACAGGAGCCGGGCAAACCGGAATGGCGCCTCGCCGACTTGTCGCCAGACCTTGAGGCCGGGCTGCTGGACTGGCTGGCGTATCCGAGCCGCAAGCAATTAAGGCCGGTTGTGGCACGCAACGGCCAGGCTGTAGTTCCTCGATTTGAACCCATTTCCGAGAATCTGAATGATGGCGTACTCATCTTTCTCAGCGATGTCGCCGCACTGAAACAGCAAGCGCAGCAGCTCAAAATGGCGGCACTGGCACGACTGACCGCAAGTATCGCCCATGAAATCCGCAACCCGCTGGGGGCCATATCCAACGCGGCCCAGCTTCTTGGTGAAACGGTCTCGGCAAACAGCGATGAAACCCGCCTGTCACAAATCATTCTCGATCACTGCAAGCGCATGAACCGTATTATCGAAAACATCACCCAGCTGGCGCGCCGCGATCGACTAAATCAGGAGCGCATTCAGCTGCATGACTGGCTTGGTCATTTTATCGGTCAGTTTGTTGATGAGCACTCGCTGCCAAAGGACACGCTAATACTGAACGGCGGCACCGACGTGCGAGCCTGCATGGATCCCAACCAACTCACCCAGGTGGTCACCAACCTGGTGCAGAATGGTCTGCGTCACTCTCGAAAGGGCTCAAAAGCGGTAATTGAGCTGGAGCTCGGTGTCGACAGCAAATCAGGGCTGCCATACCTGGATATCACGGATTCGGGTGAAGGCGTGCCAAGAGAAATTGCGGAAAATATCTTTGATCCCTTTTTTACAACTGCATCGACAGGCACAGGATTGGGTTTATACATCTCCCGGGAGCTGTGCGAAAGCAACGGGGGTGGCCTGCATCTTGTCTCGAGCTATACTGAAGGCGCCCGATTTCGCATAATCTTCTCTCCGGCTGATGAATGCGCATAACACTGGTCTGTGACACACATGGGAAAAAAACAAATACTCATCGTTGACGACGAACCGGATATCCGGGAACTGCTCGAGCTGACCCTTGGCCGCATGGATCTCGAAACTCGTGCCGCCGCCAATCTCGAGGAAGCCAATTACCTGCTGAAGCAGTTCGATTTCGACCTGTGCCTGACTGATATGCGGTTACCGGATGGTAACGGTATCGAGCTGGTACGAGAGATCCAGAACAACCATCCCGATCTTCCCGTTGCGGTGATCACCGCCTACGGCAACATGGAAACCGCCGTGGCTGCGCTCAAGGCCGGTGCATTTGACTTTATCTCCAAGCCCGTCGACCTGAACGATTTGCGCAATATTGTCCGTACTGCGCTCAAGCTGTCCAAACCGGAAAAGGCTGACAATAAAGACAAGCGTGCTCCCGCCGACAGCGCCTCTAGAATGCTCGGCAAGTCTGCCACCATTGATGCCGTTCGCAAACTGATCGAAAAACTCGCCCGCGGCCAGGCGCCGGTTTACATTGGTGGCGAATCCGGCACCGGCAAGGAGCTGGCAGCTCGCCTGATACATGATCTTGGCCCACGCGCCGATCGCCCTTTTGTGCCGGTCAACTGCGGCGCCATTCCCGAGCAGCTCATGGAAAGCGAATTCTTTGGACACAAAAAGGGCAGTTTTACTGGCGCTTCCAGCGATAAGGAAGGGCTGTTCCAGGCGGCTGATGGTGGCACCCTGTTCCTGGACGAAGTCGGCGACCTGCCCTTGCATATGCAGGTCAAGCTGCTGCGAGCTATCCAGGAAAAAACCATCCGGCCGGTTGGCACTCAAAGCGAAACCCGGGTGGATGTACGCATCCTGAGCGCCACCCACAAGGATCTGCACGAACTGGTCCAGACCGGGAAATTCAGGCAAGACCTGTATTACCGACTAAACGTCATTGAACTCACCATTCCAAGCCTGCGCGAGCGTCGTGAAGATATTGCCATTATCGCCGAAGCGGTTGCCGCCAGGCTGGCTGAGACCCATGGCATCAAGATGCCTACCCTGGCAGCTGCCGCCATTGACGCACTCAGCCAATACGATTTCCCGGGCAACGTCCGCGAACTGGAAAATATCCTGGAGCGCGCCATCACCCTGTGTGAGGGTGGCGAGATTACCCGGGCTGACTTGCAATTACGCCAGTCAGGCAGTAGCAATGCGGTATTCGACCTGGCAGCGGCGGGTGAACCGGGACGGCTCGAATCGGAGACCCTGGATGACTACCTGGAGCGCATCGAAAGACAGAGCATCACCGATGCTTTGGAAAAATCCGGTCAAAACAAGACTGCGGCAGCAAAACTGCTGGGTATTACATTCCGGGCGCTGCGCTACAAGCTGGAAAAACTGGGGATTGATTGACTCCCCTGTTCCGGCAGAAGGTAGCGGGCGAAAATTGTCACCTGTTTTTTACACATGACATAAATTGTCACTCGTTACGATTCAGTCGATTGGTACAGCCTTGACCCTGTGGATAACTTTTGGCAATAATTGACTAAAAATGTCAGGTATTGTCGACACACGGAAAATTCTTTTGGATAAACGGTAACTTAGGAACGACTAAAAAAGTTGGCACGGAAACTGCTTTATACCACCATTGAACAAGAGCCGTTATTCGGCTCTTTTCAGAAATCGGAAAAGTTGTCACGGAAAGTGTCGGTTCCTTGAGAAGGCTCTCTTGATTCTCAAATTCCGCTGCAGACAACGGGAGCAGCATCACGAGGTAACCCCGGGTGGCGCAACCGGTATTTTCCAGGACACCTTTTCCGGAAACACAAATAGCTAGTACTTGGAGACTTAATACAATGAAAAAACATCAGTCCGGTTTTACCCTTATCGAATTGATGATCGTAGTGGCCATCATCGGTATCCTGGCCGCCATCGCGATCCCGGCTTATTCTGACTACATCGCCAAGACCCGTGTTTCTGACTGCCCGGGCTCTTCAGCTGCAATCAAGACCAACGTAGCCTTGGCAGCCCAGGACGGCACGCTTCAGCCTATTGGTGCCGGTGCATTAAATGGCCCCGCGCTGAACAATGACGTTGTCGGTATTCTTCAAAGCGGGTCATATGCCTCTACCAACCTTAGTGAAATCGTTGTAACCCTGGTTAACGACGGTGAGACTGATGATGGCGGCAACCCAATTCTGTCAACCCAGATTGATTGTTTCTTTAATGCCGGTATCCTGCCGACTTACTCTGCTGCAATTGTTCCATATCTGCGCCTTGTATCTCGCCAGAATTCCGGTCAGATTCGCTGGATTGTTTCCCATGTTGGCACCGTAGCGCCAAACGGCGTGGTTCAGAAACATCGTCCGAAGTCATAATATTCGGATAGCTTCAAGCTACACAGTCAAAGCCCCCTTTACAGGGGGCTTTTTCTTTGCTCTAGTTATTGCAAATGATCAAGCACTCAAATTACATCGTCGTTACAATAATCGCGCTGATAACGACCATCAGTTACTGGCCAGGATTGAGCGGCCCCTTTATGTTTGACGACATGTCAAATATCGTTATCAACAAGAAAATCCACATTTCTGAATTGTCATGGGATGCGCTTGCAGATGCGATTCGGTCACTTGAAAGCGGTCCTCTCAAGCGCCCCATATCAACTGTAAGTTTCGCGCTAAATTACTATTTCTCGGAATTATCCCCTTTTGCGTACAAGGCCACCAATCTTGTCATCCATATATTGAACTCTTTTGGTTTATTCGTTCTCGCCAATCTGCTACTTCAGAATACCCATGACAAGACTGGTAACCTGCTGTCAATCCGCCTGGCTTATTGGACAGCAGCAGCAGCGGCTTTACTTTGGGCAATTCACCCACTGAACCTCAGCTCTGTACTATATATTGTTCAGCGGATGACCAGCCTTTCTGCCACGTTTCTGATTTTCGGGCTTATCGGATACTGCCTGG
Source organism: Gammaproteobacteria bacterium (assembly GCA_029880545.1). Lineage (NCBI taxonomy): Bacteria > Pseudomonadati > Pseudomonadota > Gammaproteobacteria > Gammaproteobacteria bacterium. Next base: position 127,059 of record JAOUOD010000002.1, read on the forward strand.
GAAGAATCAGACTGATAGCAGGAATTCGAAACGGTCTCATAATATCGGTTGCATCTCTCACCGGCTTTGGGATTCTATCCGCGCTAAGCAAAGAAAATGGCATACTGATATTTTTTTATGCAATGATAATCGAGGTATTCGTCTTTCGCTTTTCTGTAAACATTGGTCTCCGAAAGCATTACAAAACATCGATAATATCTTTCTACGTTGCCCCTATTATTGTTGGCATACTTTTATCTCCAATTTACGCCACCAGTGTACTGAAGCTCGATCATTACGATATGCGTCAGTTTGATATGGCTGAACGACTGATGACAGAAGCGCGGGTAATCTGGTTTTACCTCAAACTCATCGCAGCCCCGACGCCGTCAGCACTTGGCTTGTATCATGACTATTTTCCATTTTCGACGTCAATGACACAGCCGATGTCTACACTTTACTCGGTAGTTTCTTTGATACTACTTCCAGTCGTTGCAATTATTCTCAGAAATAGGGCGCCAATCATTTCTTTTGCGATATTCTGGTTTCTTGCCGGGCACAGTCTTGAGTCGAGCGTTGTGCCACTTGAGCTTGTCCACGAACACCGGAACTATGTCCCCATGTTTGGACCTGTTCTCGCTACGACTTATTATCTGCTATACCATGCCAGGAACCCGGAAAGCCTTAAACTATGGTCTGGCCTATTCGTTTTAATAGTCTTGCTTTTTTCGGCTGGAACATTTGCACGAGCGTCTGTTTGGTCAAATGAATATCGAATGAAACTGACTCAGCTCTTGGACCACCCCAATTCGGCACGTGCCAACTCCGATATGGCTATACTGCTTCACAACAGCAGGCAGCTTGACAAAGCCGAAAACCTGTTCAAGAAAGCTGCCGAACTTGACTCTGATCCACCCCACCAGCTGATGCGCCTGATGCAACATCTCTATGTCTTTTACAAACCTGTACCCAGGGAGTATCTGGAGACACTGGAATTTTGCGCCAGAAACACACCGTATTCACATGTCACAATCTGGCAGTACGAAGCCTTGATGGAACAATCGAGGACAATCCCTGAAGATAATGCCCGGATTGTCGAGGCATTCAGATTGATGATTTCGTCGAACAGAGTCAAGCTGTCCCGAGAATGGGTAGCAAAATCTTATAGCATTCTCGGCGAAAACTACTTACATATGAAAAAAATCGACGAAGCTATCGAATCATTTGGCGGCGCAGTGGAAAATGATGCCAAACCAGCTTATTTGCTACAGCTGGCAAATGCTTACCATCATGCCGACAGATTTCAGGAATCACTTGCGACATTAAAACAAATTGGTGGCAAGACTCGTCTTCCCGAGCATCTCGTCAATACATACGACAGACTTCACGACGATTTGGAACATGACATGGACAGAAACCGGAAATGAGTGAAAAACTATCAATAGTCCTCCCGTCAAAGAATGAAGGCAAAAGCCTTGAACTGCTTCTTCCCAAGCTTAAGTCCTGTTACAGCAGCGCAGAGATTATTGTTATTGATGATGGCTCCGATGACAATACCGGGGTCTTGTGTGCAGACCATGCAGTGACGCATGTTCGGCATACCTACTCCAAAGGCAACGGTGCAGCAATCAAGTCCGGCGCCCGTGCCGCAACCGGGGACATTATTGTTTTCATGGATGCCGATGGTCAGCATAATCCGGAAGATATCCCAAAACTCCTGGAACCATTCAAAAACGGCGCGGATATGGTCATCGGCGCGCGCAAAGCCTCCGGGCAGGCCAGTGTTGCAAGATTGTTCGCCAATAGCCTGTATAACAGGCTTGCCAGCCTGCTGGTTGGACACAGAATTGAAGACCTGACATCGGGTTTTCGTGCCGTCAGACGCGAGCTTTTCCTGGAATTTCTTCACCTGCTGCCGAATGGTTTTTCATACCCAACCACCATTACCATGTGCTTTTTCCGTGCCGGTTATACCGTGTTATACACGCCAATCGAGACAGCAAAACGAATCGGCAGAAGCCATATCAACCTGCTTCGAGATGGCGCGCGCTTCCTGATTATCATCTTCAAGATCGCCACCCTGTATTCGCCGTTAAAGCTGTTTCTGCCGATCAGCCTGGTCCATTTTACGGTCGCATCTGGCTACTATTTCTACACTTATACAATGTTTGGCCGCTTCACCAATATGAGCGCGTTATTGTTTGTCGCCTCGATTCTGATTTTTCTGATCGGACTGGTATCGGAACAAATCACGGCGCTACTCTACAAAAACAGGGACTAACTCCAACCTTTCGCAGACTCAAACAATCGCACCGACATGGAATCACAAACAAGCAAACTGGCCTGCACCGGCGAACGGGTTATTGAGGATGACTACAAATCCAGTGCGTCGCGATACCTGATCTACCTGTTTCATATCGCCACCTATAATTTCTGCACACCTTACATCAGGAACAAAAGAGTTCTTGAATTCGGATCCGGATCTGGTTACGGAACATTTCTGATTGCTCCCGAATGTCGGCACATCATTGGCATTGATATTTCCGTTGATGCGATTAACTATGCAAAATCCCGGTACCAGCGAGATAACCTCGAATACCGGAACATAGATGACATCAACACCACGGATTTGCCATTTACCGATAACGAATTCGATACGGTTATTTCATTCCAGGTGGTTGAGCATATTCGCAACTCAGATCGCTTTCTTTCCGAAATTCAGCGCGTTCTGAAACCTGGCGGCACATTGGTTATTGCCACACCTGATCGCAGCACCCGACTGTACCCGGGACAGAAGCCCTGGAACATATTTCATATCACCGAATACGATCCAGCAACATTTCTGCGAATGATGTCCCGGAGCTTCCCGGAAACAACCCTTTATGGCATGACCGCACGCGGCAGTGTTGTCGATATCGAAACCCGTCGAACCGAAAAACTCAGGAAGGCAGCGTACCCGTTCACCTTTCCGTTTTGCCCCGAGTGGTACAGGCAAATGAGCCTGGGACTGCTCAAGAAAATTCAGAGCTTTCTGCCCAGGGCCGGCCATGCTGAAACCGATAGTGAGACCAGGTTTGGTTTCAGCCTGGACGATATCGTTATCGACAAAGATGCGGCGCCAAGCGTGAATATCGTCTCCGTATCCATCAACCCGCCATCGAAAACGTGAACATGACACCGCAGAACTGTCGTTCTTTGCTGGAATCACTCGCTGCACCGGCACCTCGATATCTGATGAGAATCGCTTTGCTTGACCAGATGATCGATATGATTCCCGGCACCCCGGAATCGTTTCTTGAAATTGGGCCCGGAATGGGCGATGTCAGCCTTTATCTGACCAATCGCTACACTGATATACAGGCAACCATCACCGATATATCGGAGACGAGCATTGAAACCCTTCGCTCACGATTCGGAGATAATCCGCGGGCCACGTTGGCTGTCTCCGATTTCAACAATATAACGGGATCTGCCCGTTTTGATCTCATCATTGCCTGCGAGGTATTTGAACATCTCGACGATGACAACGCTGCTTTTCAGTCGGTATTTCGGTTACTCAAACCCGGTGGACATTTCATCTTTTCCGTTCCGGCCTTTATGAAAAAATGGGGGCCAGCAGACAAGTATGCTGGGCATGTCAGGCGATATGAACAGCAAGAACTTCGACAACAGTTTCAGGATAATGGTTTTGATATCCGTGAATTCTGGTCCTACGGCTTTCCAGTAACCAATTTTTTAAGTCCTGTCAGCAAACTGTACTACTACGTGCAGCAACGGCGCACGCCACTGGCCGGGAAGGATGCCACCCAGCGCAGCGGAACCGAAAGAAGTGCGGCCAAAAAGGTGCGGAAGCTGCCGTATGTTTTACTGATGAAACCGTTTTTCCTGGTTCAGGATCTGACCAGAAAATTCAATATTGGAGACGGCTATATTGTCCTGGCAAGGAAATCGTCATGAGCCAGAACAAACGCAAGCTGACCATCCTCGGTGTTCATCTCTACTCTTCAGCGTACCCCAATACCCGCTTTTCTGTTGATCTGCTCAGGAATTCCGGGCGCCTTGAAACCCGGGAAATTGTTTTGCCGATGTATTCAGCAGCACCATTCAGTGGGCAGAAACCAGGACTGTGTCCCAAATCTATCAAGTTCCTGCGGCTTGCTGTTCGTGCCGTTATTGCCCATTCATACGTAATATTGCGCTATTGCGTGACGAAAAAACCGGATATCTGCTACATCACTTACCCGGGCACAGGATTATTAATACTCATGTCCCTGCTGCCCCGCTTTATGCGGCCAAGAATGCTCATTGCTGACGGTTTTATCTCGATATATGACACGGCTGTCTGTGACCGAAAATTGCTTATGGCAGGTGGATTACCGGCCCGGTTACTGTTTCTGCTCGAAAAGCACGCCTTCGGAACAGCAACCCGCATCACTGTCGATACCGAGGAAAACCGGCAGTACTACACCGGACTTTTCCGGATTGATGTGGATCGTTTCAGAGCCATTCCACTGGCCACCGATGAAACCAGTTTCGTTTACAACCGGTACAGTCCCGGCAACAGGAAATGCAAAGTACTGTTCATTGGCACATTCGTCCCACTACAGGGAACGGATGTCATTGCAAAGGCTATAGCCTTGCTTGGCAGACGACCAGATATAGAGTTTGTGGTTATTGGTACCGGCCAGGCAGTAGACACTTTCCAGCAAATCATCCGCGAAAACGAGAACAACCGGGTTACCTGGATCAGTGAATGGCAGGACTCGGACTCGCTGGCAACGCACATACAATCGGCGGACATTTGTCTTGGCATATTCGCCGACTCACCGAAAACCCGGCGTGTCTGGCCACTCAAAAATTACGCCTATATGGCATGTGGCCGCGCCATCATTACGGCCGACACTGAATGCGCAAGACGCATGTTCGATGGAGAAACTGACAAACCTGTTATTACCGTTCCGGCAGGAGATGCTCAGGCCCTCGCCGGGAAGATTGAACATCTTGCAGATTCGCCGGAGTTGCGCACGCAGCTTTCCGAAAGGGCGAGAAACTACTATGATACAAACCTCTCGAACCAGATCCTTCGAGACAAATTGATAAACGAGTTAATGCTTTCATGACACGGCAAGACCTCATGAATCCCGCACCCGAATACCGGACAAATACGATGCCCAGGGAACAACTGGATAAATGGTACGATGAAGACTATTTCAACAACTATCCGAAACACGATAGGCGCATAACTCAAATAATACGCAATATCAAGCTGTCTGAAACAGATAATATATGCGAGTTTGGCTGTGGTCCCGGTCACATCCTGATTGCGATGGCAGGAAAGATCCATCATGGAACGGGTATTGATGTATCAGAATATGCCGTTTCGCTGGCACAAAAATCTGCACGCCAGGCTGATATTCACAACCTCGATTTCCGTTCAGAAGACATTGAACATCTTGCTGATAACACCGGGTTAGCCGGGAAGTTTGACAAGGTGCTGATGATGGACATTTCAGAACATCTTTACGACGATACACTGATCAGGTTCTTTCGATCAGCCAAGACAATTCTCAAACCCGGTGGTCAACTGATCATTCACACCCCCAATGCCGGTTACTGTCTTGAGCGCATGAAGGCAAGGAATTTCGTGCTTAAGCAATTTGAGTCCCATATTGCAGTCAGAAACTACTCCCAGCACCTGCCGCTGCTCGAAGCAGCCGGGTTCAGGGCAATACAGGTAACATATCTCCCGCACTATAATCGAATAATCGGTCTTGCAGACCGGCTGCTCATGGGGCTGCCATTCATTGGTCGTCTGTTTCGGGCCAGGATGCTGATTGTTGCCCGCTCAGATTGACAGCGATCCGCAGCTGGCTAAAGCGATACTTGTTGATACACGAGCCCGGTCTTGTCCGGAATAATTCATCCGGAATGTCTGCGGGAAAACAACACCAGCCCGCCGCCCACCAGAAGCTCCAGCATCGCGAGCCAGATACGAAACACCAGCACCAGCAAGACCGCGTCTGCCAATGGCATTGCAACAGACAGAACCCAGGCACTTACCGCTTCCCGCACACCCACTCCACCCGGCGCGAAAACCGCCAGGAACCCGGCACTCATTCCTGCGATACAGGCAATAATAACAATGGCTGCATCATGATAGCCGGGAGCTGCAGGAAGCAGCGACAAGGATATTCCATACATCACCATGCCCAGCAACAGCCATACCAGCATGTACATCACCAGAAACCGGAACTGCCTGGAAATCGATAATACAAAATTTTCCGAGCGCCCTGACTGCGTGTTACCTGCTAATCGCCGTGCGAACCTGATCAACAGATTCAAGGGCTGCTGAAACCCGATAGCTATAACGACGAGCAGCGTAATCGTCATTGCTGTAAACCACAATATCGCGGTATCAAACAGCACCGCCCCCAGCAGTGCCATAACGACAACGCCTGCTCCCATCAGAAAAACCTGTTCTATATACGTTGCCTGAACGATCTTTTCGGTATCCAGCCCGTGCTGTCGAGCGAGACGAGACCCGCGCGCGATCATGCCCCATACTTTTCCCGGAATATATTTTCCGAGATTCACAAGACTTAACTGCAGAAAACTTTCTTTGATACCTGGCTTAACAGGTGCAACCGAAAATACAACCATTGACCACATATAACTCGATACCAGCCAGAACATGCACTGGAATACCGCACTGAAGATCAACGGCCAGATTGCAAAACGAATATGACGGTTAATCTGCTCAACCTGACCGGAAAGATAAAAAGATGCGTAGGCAATACTGATGATGACGAACAACGGCATCGAGTAATCCCGGATCAGTTTGCGCAAGAAGCCACTATTCCCGACCATAAATGCTCGCCACTATTCTCCCGATGATCTGTTTCGACAAATACCATTTTCGATTAGAATACGCCCGCATTGCCCCGGTAGCTCAGCAGGATAGAGCAGCCGCCTCCTAAGCGGCAGGTCGGACGTTCGAATCGTCTCCGGGGCACCACTTTCTCCTTCGCCCATACCATTTCAACCGGCACACCTGTGTCTAGCACCACGCGATTCGAACGGCCGACGTCGTCATCGGGGCCGTTCGACAAGCCTGCGGAGCAGGTTTGAACAGCAGCAGCAAACGACGTTTGCCATGCTGGTCTCACAAAACTGTTGCTGCCGACAAACTACTGGCGCAACGCCATAGCCCCGACCTGATTCCCTCGCTATACTCAGGTCATTCCAACAACAATACGTATTATTTGTGCCCACGCTTTCCATCAACAATCTAGCAGCCTCGCGCGGTGACCGCACGCTTTTCCGGTCCCTTGACTTCAGCGTCGAATCCGGCCAATGCCTGCACATTACCGGACACAATGGCTGCGGCAAGACCACGCTGCTGCGTGTTCTGTGCGGATTGACCCGGCCCGACACAGGCACGGTGTCCTGGCAAGGCGATTCCATCGCCGAAAACAGCGATGATTACCACGCCAGCCAGGCCTATGTCGGGCACAAAAACAGCATGCACGGGGACCTGACTGCCCTGGAAAATCTCGATTTCAGCACGCGCGTCGCCGGGGCCGAGGTCGGCATGAGTCCGGTCGAAGCACTGAAATTATTCGGACTGCAGGCCTATGCCCACCTGCCTGTACGGGTACTGTCACAGGGTCAGCAACGCCGTGCGGCGCTGGCACGCTTGCTGCTGAACAAAAAACCCTTGTGGATCATGGATGAACCGTTCAGCGGTCTTGATACTCAAAACACTGCTGTGCTGTACCAGCAAATCGAACGTCACCTGGATCAAGGTGGCATGCTTGTCGTCACCGCCCATCACGGGCTCGAGCTCGGCAAATCGCGCGTTTCCGAACTCAACCTGGAAGGCTACAAGAACCCATGAGCTGTTATCAGGCCTTCACTGCAACGCTTAAACGTGAAATGGTGACCACCTTCCGCCGGGTGCATGATGTGCTGAACCCACTGGTATTTTTCATCATCGTGGTAGCCCTGTTTCCGCTGGGGGTGGGGCCGGAACCCAACCTGCTGCAAAAAATGGCGCCAGGCGTGATCTGGGTAGCCGCACTCCTGGCAACCATGCTGTCCCTTCCGCGCCTGTTCAACCGCGACTACGACGAGGGCTCGCTGGAGCAACTGCTGCTGTCCCCGTGCCCGCTGACCTTGCTGGTATTGGCCAAAATCATTGCCCACTGGCTGCTCAGTGGCCTGCCACTGGTGCTGATCTCGCCGCTGCTGGCCATTCAGCTCAATCTGGACGCGGAAAGCTCCCGGGCGCTAATCCTGACCCTGCTGCTGGGCACGCCGACCCTGAGCCTGATTGGCGCCATTGGCAGCGCCCTGACGCTGGGACTGCGCGGTGGTGGCGTACTGGTTTCTCTGCTGATTTTGCCCCTGTATACTCCGGTACTGATTTTTGGCGCCGGCGCGGTAGTGGCCGTTGCCAACAGTTTGCCAATGCAGGCCCACACATCGCTGCTGGCAGCAATACTGGCCCTGGCGTTCACGTTTGCACCAATGGCCGCAGCATCGGCATTGCGCATTTCCCTGGACTAGACTAAAGACGTACTAGCACGATAACAATTACACAGTTGACAAGATTCTGGATGTAACAATATGTGGTTTTCCAAATACGCGGCACCGGTCATTTTTTACCCCTTCGCCGGCAAACTCATTCCCTGGCTGGGCGCCATCACCGCGATACTGTTCGGTTATGGCATGTACACCGGGTTTTTCGTGGCACCGGCGGACTACCAGCAAGGCGAGTCGTACCGGATCATGTTTATCCATGTCCCATCTGCGTGGATGTCCATGTTCATCTACGTGGTCATGGCGGTATCAGGCGCCATTGCCCTGGCATGGAAAACACGATTATCAGAAATCCTGGCTTCGGCCTGCGCCCCCATCGGCGCCTCTTTCACTTTTATCGCCCTGATTACCGGGTCGCTGTGGGGCAAACCCATGTGGGGCACCTACTGGGTCTGGGACGCGCGATTGACCTCTGAACTGATCTTGTTGTTCTTGTACCTGGGTTACATGGCCCTGGAAGCCAGTATCGATGACCCGCGACGGGCGGCACGGGCGTCCGCCATCCTGGCGCTGGTAGGTGTCATTAACATCCCCATCATTCACTTCTCCGTGGAGTGGTGGAACACCCTGCACCAGCCGGCATCCATCAGCTCGGTGAGCAAGGCGGTCAAACCGTCGATTCACCCAAGCATGCTCATACCCTTGCTGGTCATGTTTGTCGCCTGCAAGACCTATTTCTTCACCGTGGTACTGATGCGCATGCGTCACATCATCCTGGTGCGAGAACGCCATACCAGCTGGTTACGCGACCTGCCGGAGCTGAAATCATGAACTGGAACGAATTCTTCAACATGGGTGGCTACGGCTTTTTCGTCTGGACCAGCTATGGCGTCACCGCCGTTGTGCTGATTGCCAATATTGTCGGTGCACGCGTGCGCCACAAACAGGAAATCACCCGACTCAAACAACAGATTGCACTAGAGCAGGAATCATGAAACCGCGTCACAAGAAATTTGCCATTATTATCTCGGCCGTAATCGGCGTCAGTGTTGCTTCGCTGTTTGTGCTGGATGCATTCAAGAGCAACCTGGTGTTTTTTCATTCACCGTCTGATGTCATGGCCGGCAAGGCGCCGATGCAGAAGATCTTTCGCCTCGGCGGCATGGTCAAGGAAGGCAGCGTGGTCAAAAGCGGTGACGGTCTCAGCGTGAGCTTTGTTGTCACTGACTTCGCCAAGGATATTGCCGTCAGTTACAAGGGCATCCTGCCGGACCTGTTCCGTGAAGGTCAGGGCGTGATCACGCAAGGCAAGATGGCGAGCCTGGAAAGCCAGTTTGTTGCTGATGAGGTACTGGCCAAGCACGATGAAAACTACATGCCGCCCGAAGTAGCAGACGCGATGAAACGCGCCAAGGAAGCCAAGCAGGCGGAGACAGCCGCAGGTGAGACAAAACAATGAAGAAGTTCCTGATACCAATTATTGCCTTTGTGGCCATCGGCGTATTGCTATACATCGGCCTGTCGCTGAATCCACGACATATTCCGTCGCCACTGATCGGCAAGCCACTGGGCGAGTTCTCATTGCCAACCGTGCACGACGAATCAAAAATGCTTGGCAAAAAGGATTTGCTCGGACGCGTGTACCTGTTGAACGTCTGGGCATCCTGGTGTGTTGCCTGTCGCCAGGAGCACCCGTTATTGATGGAAGTTCAGCGCCAGAACCTGGTGCCAATAATTGGCGTCGATAACAAGGATGAGCGCGCCGATGCGCTGGCCTTTTTGCAGCAGATGGGCAATCCCTATGAACAATCCGTTGCCGACCGGAACGGCCGGTTCAGTATTGATCTTGGCGTTTACGGCGTACCGGAAAGCTTTGTCATCGACAAGAATGGCATGATCCGCTACAAGCACATCGGCCCGATCGATCAACAATCACTGTTCCAGACTATTTTGCCATTGGTGCACAAGCTCAGGCAGGAATAGACGGTTCACAAAGAATTCCCGAAAGAATCTTTCAAAGAGTTTCGTGGAAACAAAAAAGGGCAAGCGAAGCTTGCCCTTTTTATTTGCACCGGGTGATGTGTCAGCCGGTTACTGGCTCATGCGTCGCTTGGCCTCGTCAATACCACGCTGCACTTCCTGCCTGGCCGGGTTGTCCATCGGCAGGTTGTCCATGGTTTTGTTCCAGTACTCGATCGCCTTGCCGTATTCCGACTTCTGAAAATGCGCAATACCCTTGAACCACAAGGCACTGGGTTCAGTGGGTCGCAGTTTCAGCAGGCGATCATACAACTCGGCGGTCTTGCCTCCGGTATTGCCCGGTTCTGCCGCATAGGACAGCGAAGCGTATTCGGCCAGCGCGCTGACATCGTCAGGCAGCAGGCGGTAGACCTGGGCCATGGCATCGCGAGCTTTGTCCATCTGCCCCAGCACCTGGTAGGACCGAACCAGGCGTTTCCAGCCATCAACGTTGTCCGGGTCTGTTTTCATCTTTTCAGCAAGGCGCCCGACCATCTCGGCGACCTGCGTCGACATGCCGGCACCGTCCTGGTGCGGGTTTTGCTGTTGCTGGGCATGGTTACGGATGTCGTCCTGGCTTATGGGTTGCTGAAACACACCCAGGTAAAGACCGGCACCCGCCGCCAAAATCAGGACCGCGGGAATAATCAACATGCGTGATTTGCCGGTGTCGGCTACTTCAGCGGCACCATCAACCTGATCAAGCTGCTGCAATACCCTGGACAGCTCAAGTTCAATACGACTGACCTCGGCTGCGGCCATGGTCGCATCCATGGCGCCATCAGCCTGTTCCTGCTCGACCGCCGCCAGCTGTGCCAACAAACGGTCACGCAGCAGTTTCAACCCTTCGTCCGAAGCACCGGTGATACCGCCCTGACGGCGCCATAGCGGCCAACTGATAACTGCAACACTGCCCAGAAACACAATAGCTGCCCATACGTAAATACCGGTCATACACCCCCCTTTTCACGCAAGGCTCGGATTCGTTCACGATCTTCTTCACTCACCGCGGTTGCGGCATCTGTAGTATCGGCTGTGTCACGTGCACCGGATCCGGAACCAAGCCGGCTGCGCAGGTACACCGCTGCTGCCAATACCGCCAACACCACCAGGATCGCCGGCAGCAACCACAACACGGTGCCGGTGCCGCTGTAAGGCGCCTTCATCAATACAAAGTTGCCATAGCGCTCTACAAAATACTGGACAATATCGCTGCGCGATTTACCCTGTTCCAGCTGTTCGCGGATAATCACGCGCATGTCCCGCGCCAGTTCGGAATTGGATTCCGATACCGGCTGGTTCTGGCACACGGCACAACGCAGATCCTTGGCGATGTCCAGCATCTCGCGATGCATCGGGTCTTCCTGAACCGCATCTTCAGCCTTCACCGGCCCCGGCAGTGCTGCATCTTCGGCCATAGCAGGGATCGACATCATCAGGGCCAGCAGCCCTGCAACCATAAGCCTATGCATGGGCCACCTCCCCGGCACTTTCTGTCTTGCGCCGGCTGAGACGACTGCTTAATGCGTACAGGCTGCCAAACATGGCAATCAGTCCACCCCACCAGATCCATTGCACCAGCGGGTTAACATAGGCATGCACCGCCCAGCGTTGTCCATCGGTCTCGTTCAGAACAATATAAACGTCACGGAACAGGTCAGAATCAATACCGGTTTCGGTTGTTGGCGCTGCCTGGCGCGGGTACTTGCGCCGCTCCGGCAAGACCTCGTGGCCACCGTCCATAATCGTGAACTTGCCCTGGATCGAGTCGTAGTTGTCCTTGGTGAACTGGGTAACCCCGTCAAAGCGGATACGCTCGCTACCGACTTCAATAATTTCACCCTGGATCATGGTAACCGACACTTCAGACCGGAACAGTCCGGATCCCACCAGCCCGATAGCCATAATCAGGATACCCAGGTGCGCAGTCATGCCGCCCCAGTAACGACGGTTACGCACAACAATCTGTCCTACGGCAACCGGCAGTGACTCCTGTTTCTGCTGCCGGCGCGGAGCCGCCAGCCTGAACAAGTCGGAAACTATTACCACTACGCCAAACGCCACGGTAAAAATAGCCAGCGCCGCGATCCAGCCCAATGGCTGCCAGACCACCATGCTCGCAGCCGTAATCAACACGGCAACACCCAAAGGCAGCCACAACCGCTGCTTCAGCCTGGCAATATTGGCCTTACGCCAGGGAATCAACGGCGCCGCCGCCATTAACACGGCCACCAGGATAAAGATCGGCACCATGACACTGTTGAAGTAAGGTGCGGCAACGGTGATCTTGTCACCGGTAATGGCTTCCAGTGCCAACGGGTAGAGCGTACCCAGCAGCACGCAGACGCAAGCGACGGTAAATACGACGTTGTTCCAGACAAACATGGATTCTCGCGAAACCAGCGATGCGATGTTTTCCTGCGCCTGCTGGTAGCGTCCCTTGGTCATGAAAATGCCGAATGAAATCGTCAGCACCAGGATCATGAACGTCAGGATGTAGACGCCGCGACCAGGATCAACAGCAAAGGCGTGAACCGACGACAATACGCCCGAACGCACCAGGAAGGTGCCGAGCAATGACAGCGAGAACGTGGTGATGACCAGGAAGATATTCCAGGTGTGCATCATACGCCGGTAATCCTGCACGGTAATGGAGTGCAGCAACGCGGTACCAAGCAGCCACGGCATGAATGACGCGTTTTCCACCGGATCCCAGGCCCAGTAGCCGCCCCAGCCCAGTTCGTAGTACGCCCACCAGCCGCCGAGAATAATGCCACCGGTCAAAAACGCCCAGGCCACCAACGACCAACGACGAATAAACCCGGTCCAGACTGTGCTGTCCCAACGGGTCAGCAGTGCGGCAATAGCAAAGGCAAACGGCACCGAGTAACCCACGTAGCCCAGATAGAGCATGGGCGGATGGAATGCCATGCCCGGGTCCTGCAACATGGGATTAAGGTCATGCCCATCCATGGGTACCGGGAACATGCGCTCAAACGGGTTGGACAGGAACAGCACCAGTCCAAAGAAACCCACCGTCAGCCAGCCCTGTATCGCCAGGATCACAGGCAGTCGATCGGCATAGCGATTGCGCCCGTGCCAGGCCACGATGGCCGTGTACAGCGTCAGGATCCACGCCCACAGGTACAAGGAGCCCTCGTGACTGCCCCACAACGCCGTGATCTTGTACATCAGCGGCAGGGCAGTATTGGAATTTCGGGCAACGTACTGCACCGAGAAGTTGCTGCTGACAAACGCATCCACCAGCACCAGGCCGCCGATACTGGTCAACGCAAAGGTCAACACGGCTGCGGAGATAGAGAGATTGAGAACGCGATGCTTGCCACCCGCCCGAACCAGTAACGGCGTAATACCCTGGATCAAGGCGACCGACATGGCCAGAAAAGCAGCAAAGTGCCCGAGCTCAATCAGGTTAAGCCCAAAATTGCTAAGTTGCATAGCGGATTACCACCTGAACATCTGAATGAAAACCAAAATAGCCGCCACAACATCACGGCCAGAAAATATTTGGCGGTCATTGTACCGGCTCAGCGCACGAAAACCAGTGATGATTTTTTTATGGATAAACAAGATAAGTGCATGACACATCAGACACTTTCATTGATGCAAATGCAGGACATGAATTCACCAATAAGTTGTTCACATTTCCTGTGGATAAGTCTGTGAACAACCGGTATGGTGCGCGATCAAAGCCCTATGACTGCAGGTTTTCAGTTACTTTGAACAAATTTTCATCACCATGATTTTATCTTTTATAATCAATAATTTAAGAATTTACTTAAACACCCGGCTAATAAGGGTAATGCACAAAACAGGCGTCACTGACAAGTCTTGACAGCCTGTGAAAAAGTCATTCCACCAGTGAACAGACCAAGACTCACGCCAAATCAAGCACCTAGACAAAAATGAATCATCCGTCGCCATTCAACACGTCGACACCGGGCCTGCTGGTTCGACTTGTCGCCCTGGCCTACGACTCGCTACTGCTGTTCGCCGTGCTCATGCTGGCCACGTTTCCCTATGTCATTGCTATTGGCGGCCCGCCCGAATCCTTGGTGGCCAAACTGGTTCTACGCACCTGGCTGGTGCTGGTGGCGATCGGATTCTTTGGCTGGTTCTGGACGCACGGCGGTCAAACCCTGGGTATGCGCGCCTGGCGGCTCAAGCTGGTTCGTGAAGATGGTGGCCCCGTGACCTGGTCGGACGCGCTCAAGCGCCTGGCAGCCGCTGTACTGAGCCTGGGCACGGCAGGACTGGGTTACGCATGGATACTGGTAGACAAGAATAGCTGCAGTTGGCACGACCGCCTGAGCCACACACGAGTACTTCGTCTCGCCAAGATCAAAAAGTGACTGGTCAGGCGGCGCGGCGGAACAGGATCGCCGCCAGCAGCAGGAATACCAGCGGCGGCGCGGCGGCGCCCATCAGCGGTGGCCAATCCCGAATCAGGGCAAAAGAGCCGAAACTGAGATTGACCATGTAAAACGCAAGTGCAATCAATATACCAACAAAAATACGTGAACCCATATTGGCCGCACGCAGAGGTGAAAACACGAACGGGATCGCCAGCAATAACATGACCGCCATCGCCAACGGCGAAAACAGTTTGCGCCAGAATGCCAGTTCGTATTCATTGGTCTGCTGGAAATTCTGTTTCAAATGAGTGATATAGCGCCGCAACTGCAATAGTGACAGGCTTTCCGGTTTTACCGTAAATACTGTCAACACATCCGGTGTCAGACCGGTCTGCCAGGTCCGGTCATCATATTTATGCGCCCTGACCCGATCCTTGTCGATGTCGCTATGCAATACCTTATTTAATACCCAGTTGCCATTGTCAAAATACGCCCGCTCTGCCTCCGTGTGCGCCTGCAACTGCATATCCTTGTCAAACCGGAATATATTGATCCTGAGCAGGCTCTTGTCCGGCAACACCTCGCGCACATTGATGAATTCATGATCCTGGCGCAGCCACAGGCCAGTGTATTTCTTTTTCGAGAACCCGACTTCCAGCGATTCTGCACGACCCTGCTGCGCCATTTCCTCGGTAACCGGCACCAGGTATTCGCCGATCAGCATACCGCCGATAACAAAGATCATGCCGGTTTTCAGCACCGCACCGCCAACCCGCCAGATGGATACACCGGCGGCGCGCATGGCAATGAGTTCGGAATTGGCGGCAAGGTAGGACAGGCCGACGGTGCTGCCGACCAACGCCGCTGCCGGCATCAACAAGTACAGGCTCTTGGGCTGACTCAGCAGGACAAACTGTACCAGCTCCCACAAACCGAAGTTGGCCTTGCCGACAAACTTGAGGCCATCAACAAAACCAATGAAGCTGAACAACAGGAACAGCAGGGTAATCACGAACACCGTGCCCAGCATCACGGCCTGGCCAATATACTGATCCAGCGTACTAAACAGGCGCACACGCTTCATCGCCGGCTCCACGGCAGCAACGGCAGGTTGTTTTCACGACGCCAGAACAAGTAGAAGGCAAAGATCAGAAACAGGCCGTGCACCCACCACAATCCCAGCCACATGGGCGACTTGCCCTTGTTCAGCATATTGGAGGCAACGCCCAACAGGTTGGAATACAAAAAGAAGACAATAACGGCAATAAACAGGTTACTGAAACGTCCGCGGCGCGGATCTGTATAGGCCAGTACCAGCGCCACCATGGCGAGAATAATCACGGCCACGGGCCGGGCAATACGCCAGTGAATCTGGCTTAACGCTTCGCGACTGCCGGTGTGCCACAACTGCTGTAGCGACATCATGTCCACGTCTCCGGCATTGGCAATCAACTTCGGTGGCCGAATGCGCACCCTGTAACGATCAAAACTGACAAACTGGTAATCCGCCTGCCCCGGCGCACCCTCGTACATGTGCCCGCTCAGCAGAACCAGGTAGCGCTCACCGGTATCCTGGTCAGTCTCGTAAATACCCTGGCTGGCATAGATAGTGCCCTGCCTTTCGCCGTATTTCACATTGGGCGCCAGGCCGCTGATAAAAATATTGCGCAACCGGTAGTTCTTGGTATCCACGTCTTCGACGTAATAAGTTCGACGACTTGGCCAGGTCTCGCTGAAAACGCCGGCGCGAATACCCGAAAACGCCATACTCTGGGTGGAGCTCTGGTGCAGGTATTCAATTTTCAATGCCGCCCAGGGCGATACCCACAAGGACACGCCGGCTACCAGCAGCGCTACCAGCAGCGCCAATGCCAATAGCGGCCGGACCAGCTGCCGAAGACTGATGCCGCAGGCGGACAGCACCGCCATCTCGTTATCACGATACCAGCGACCGGCAGCCAGCAATACACCGAGGAACAGCGCCAACGGCAACAAGGTATCGATTGACTGAATCATTTTCAGCCCGAATATTTCCGCCAGCACCTGGCCGGCGTGGCCACCCACCGTAATCTTGCCCAGTATCCGGGTCATACCCAGGAACAGCATGAAAATAAACAAAATGAGCGCGATGGCGACGGTGTTCGTCGCCGATTCACGAAACAAGGCGCGCTCAATAATCACAAATCCCTACCTTCTTTTGACAAGACACTGGCAGCCATAGACAATCATCCCACTCAAATCGCCCGGGATATACCATGTAACAGGCGTATAGACTATAACATAACCAACCGGCGCACTTTTCCACAGACAAACAGAACAATGCAGAACATGCAGTAACCGAGGCAACAGAAATATCATGATCAAATTTGAACTCAGTAGCGATTCCCCGGCCGAAGACAACAGCGATTGCATCATCGTCGGCGTCTACGCCGATGGCGAGCTCAGCGCCGATGCCGAAGACCTTGACGCCGTATGCGGACACAAGATTGCCAAGTTGTGCAAACAAGGTGACATCAACGGCAAACTGGAAGAAACATGGTTACTACACGACCTGCCCGGACTCAAGTCGCCGCGCGTCCTGGTGGTCGGGCTCGGAAAAAAAGCCGAGTTCGGCCCGGCACGCTACAACAAGGCTTGCCGTGCTGCCGCCTCGGCCCTGGGCCACAACATTGCCAGCGCCGGCAACTACCTGCCCGGCATCGAAATGGATCAGCGCAGCGCTGCCTGGCGGGTTCGCCAGGCAGCGGCCGAATCCATTATTGCCCGCTACCGTTACACGGAAACCAAGAGCAAGACCGAAGATGACAACAGCGAAAACAAGCCGCTGACCACCATCAAGTTGGCGCTGGATGAAGCGGCGGACAATGACTGCCAGGCGGCGCTGATCCAGGGCCAGGCCATAGGTACCGGCACCTGCCTGACCCGTGAACTGGGCAACCTGCCCGGCAACATCTGCACACCCAGCTATCTTGCCAACGAAGCCCGCAACCTGGCCGATCAGTACGACAGCATCAGCTGCACCATACTGGAAGAAGACGAAATGGCTGAACTGGGTATGGATGCACTGTTGTCCGTATCCCGCGGCAGCCGCCAGCCGGCCAAGCTCATTATTATGGAATACCAGGGCGGCAAGAACGGTGACGCACCGGTAGCACTGGTAGGCAAGGGTCTGACCTTCGATGCCGGCGGCATTTCCCTGAAACCCGCCGCTGCCATGGATGAAATGAAATTTGATATGTGTGGTGGCGCCAGCGTGTTTGGCGCACTCAAGGCCTGCGCCGAAATGCAGTTACCGATGAACGTTATTGGCGTTGTACCCAGCTCCGAGAACCTGCCTGACGGCGACGCCAACAAGCCCGGCGACGTGGTTACCAGCATGTCCGGCCAGACTATTGAAGTATTGAATACCGATGCCGAAGGCCGCCTGATTCTGTGTGATGCCCTCACCTATACCGAGCGCTTCAAGCCGGTAGCCGTGGTCGATATCGCCACCCTGACCGGCGCCTGTGTTGTCGCCCTGGGTGCCCATGCCTCCGGCCTGCTGAGCAATGATGATGATCTTGCTGACGAGCTACTCAGTGCTGGCGAAACCAGCTGCGATCGTGCCTGGCGCCTGCCGCTGTGGGATGACTACCAGCAACAACTGGATTCCAACTTTGCCGACATGGCCAACGTCGGCGGCCGCGAAGCCGGTACCATTACCGCCGCCTGCTTCCTGGCACGCTATACCAAAAACATGACCTGGGCACACCTGGACATCGCCGGTACCGCCTGGAACAAGGGCAAGGGCAAGGGTGCCTCCGGTCGCCCGGTCGGCCTGCTCACCGAGTTCCTGATGAAACGCGCCGGTGTAAGCTAGGGCCGGCGCAGCACACGGATGTATCACGGCGAAAAATTCAACAGCATCAGCCACCTGGTAGGTGCGGTGCTGTCACTGGTCGGCATGACCGTGCTGGTGACGCTGGCAATCCAGCAGGGCGACCCGTGGAAAATTGTCAGCTTTGCCATCTACGGCACGACGCTGTTGTTGTTGTACACGTCATCAACGCTGTATCACAGCCTGCGTGGACCGGGGAAAATCCTGTTCCGCAAGCTGGATCATGGTTCCATCTACCTGCTCATCGCCGGCAGCTATACGCCGTTTACACTCATCACCCTGCGCGGCCCCTGGGGCTGGTCGTTGTTGGCAGTCGTGTGGATACTGGCCATTGCCGGCATTATTCTCGATAACCTGGATATCAACGGCAAACGCAAGCTGCGTGTCACGCTGTATACAATGATGGGCTGGCTGGTAGTCATCGCCGCCTACCCGATGATCCAGAACCTGCCCGTCGGCGGCATCACCTGGCTCGTGGCCGGCGGCCTGCTCTACACCGGCGGTGTCGGTTTTTACGTCTTCGACAAAAAACTCAAACATGGTCACGGCATCTGGCACCTGTTCGTGCTTGGCGGCAGCATCAGTCATTACATGACGGTGGCGTTATACCTGGCATAAGGCAAGCAGCATTTATTGCCTGTCAAATGAATCTGCCCTTGATAATCAAACCAGCCATGCCCGGCACTTGTCACAAGGTTTGTTGCGAGTGTTTGCCGGTCGCCCGGCGACTGCTATCATTTACACCATGAATCGCCCACGCCACACCGGTTTCCTGGTACCGCTGCTTGTCAGTGCACTGGTTTCACTACAGTGGTTCACGCCACATATGCACCTGGTGGCTCAGCACGATCATGACGGCATGCCGCATGAACACGGGGCCCGGATTCATGCAGCGCATAACTTCAGTGCCGCAACACATCATGCCGATGCAATCGATATCGCCACCGACAGCAATACCGGCGATACACATCAAAATGATACACATCAGAATATCGTTGAGCTTGACCAGGAATGCGGCAACCGTATGCAGCATACCGGCAAGGCCACACAGTATGCCCTGCCGTCGTCCGCGCCCGCGTTAAACATCGCTTCGGCCACCATGGCCCGGGACAAGGTTCCGCATCATGACCCGGTCATCGATAACCCGGCCCATTCCCTGGTTCGCTCCCGCGCTCCTCCTGAAATTTCCCTGGTCTAGATCTTTGTCGCTACCGGCGCCATGGCAGCATGGCCCGGCCTGCTTGTTTGCTGCATATTTTCAGAGAGGTAGTTATGGTATTTGAATCCCGATCCTGGCGCTGGCTGGCGGCTACGTTGGCGGCTACGTTGGCGGCGGTTGCCGCCGGCCAGGCAATGGCACACGGCATGTCCGCCGCCGAAAACCAATCCATCATCGAGGGTGGCAACCTGCGCTATATGATCATCGGCGCCACCCACATGTTGTCAGGTTATGATCACCTGTTATTTGTCTTTGGCATTATTTTCTTTTTGACCAGCTTCAGGGATATTGTCAAATACATTACGGCATTTACCCTGGGACACAGCGTCACGCTTATCTACGCAACCTTCAACGGCATCCAGATCAATTACTTCCTGATCGATGCGCTGATCGCGCTGAGCGTGTGTTATATCGCCTTTGCCAATCTCGATGGCTTTAACCGGCATCTCGGTATCAGGCCACCCAACCTGCTGGCCATGATTACCGGCCTCGGGCTGATCCACGGACTTGGCCTTTCCACGCGCCTGCAACAACTTCCGTTATCCGAAAACCATTTATTGATGAATATCATTTCATTCAACATTGGCATTGAGCTTGGCCAGATCCTGGCGCTGACTGTTATGCTGCTGTTGCTGGCCGGCTGGCGCAACATGAAGTCCTTTACGTCCTTCAGCAAGGTATCCAATTTCGGCCTGATCTTTGCCGGCTTGTACCTGTTCCTGGTCCAGATGCACGGCTATTCCCATATCTCTGCGCCGGACGAATTTGGCTTCAGCAGCGATAACCATTACCACGAGCACATGAAGATGGACAATCAATCCGCTGACCAGGCGGGACGCAACAACAGGCACGAATCCATCGACTAACGTACGCAAAAGTTACTCATCTACAGTTTGAGGAGAAAGACATTGAAATCACTGGTTACAGCATTACTCCTGGCATCACTTGCCGTGCTTGCTCCCGCTTTCGCCGGCCCCGGCCATGAACACGAACACGGTCACAGTCATTCACACAAGCCCGTTTCCGCCGACCAGGCAAAACAAAAAGCCGCGGCCAGGATTGCGCAGCTTGTCGAAAAAGGAAAACTGGATACGAGTTGGGCGAAGCTTGACCCGGTAAGCGCGGAAAAAAAACAATATAACGGAAAGACGGAATGGGTTGTGACTTACAAAAACAGCAAGGCAACCGACCCGGCGAAACAGAACCTGTACGTTTTCTTCACCCTTGGCGGCAAGTATCTCGCCACCAACCATTCAGGAAAATAAACCAACGATGGGGCGCGAAAGCGCCCCGTTTTTGTTTTCCAATGACATGTGAATCACAAATCCACGCAGCCGTAATGGACACGATTGAAGTTCGCCGCCCAGATGAACCCGATCAATTTCCAGGATCTGCACAATAATTGTTAGTCATCATCCCCGCCCATCAACCAGCCAATGCCCAGCACCATGAGACCAATCTCGAGCAGGCCTGGACACGATTCTTTCGGGGCGCGGGTTTCCCGGGAGTCTTTGTAAAAGTCATACTCGTCGTACAGGCGCTCGCGATCGAAATACCGTGGTTCATCATCGAACTGCGCATCTTCGGCATCCTCCAGCCTGATGAGGTCGGTCCCGGGTCGGGGCTGGTATAAGTTGTAATCATTATCAGGCCCGTACATGGGCGGGTCCATCCATTCCGCTATCACAAAGCCTGTCAAATGGACGATAAAAGGTAACAATAAATATGCACAAAAACCAACCAAAAAACTGTCAAACCAGTCACCGATAATGCAGGCCACCACAAACCAGAAGATCGAGGCAAGAAATTCCATCGCTACACCTCCAGCCATAACTCGATAAAAAGGCACTTCCAGGGGTTGTCGGACTGCTGCAGCCCGCAGATGTGCGCGCGCAGGGTCTCGCCACGGTCCAGCATCTGGCTGACAGCAACATTGTGCCGGCGCGGCACGTAACCGAGTTTCCAGTTGTCCAGAAAGACGCTCACCGCGCGGCGGTCGTGCGGGTTACCAGGTTCACGACACAAGCTGAGTTCGTCCCCGATTCTGAGATCAGCTTGCAGGAACGGGCCGTTGTAGTACCGGAAACCTGCCACCGGCGAGTGCTGCAGGATTAGCCGTCGCTTCGGCGACGCAGCAGGGACCGCGGGATTCGCCGCTGCCGGTAGTTGCGGTGCCACAAAGCCCAGACCAGCCAAGCCTGCCAACCGTCCCAGAAATCCGCGTCGTTTCATGACATCACCCTCACGCAATAATTGCCATAATCGGGCACAGCCTAACCCGGACGCTGGCTCACTGGGTGAGCCCGTATGACAGGCAGGGCATCAAGACCGCCGGGCTGTTTTTAGCAAGACATTGGCTTCAGGAGTGTTCTTCGGGCAACGTGGTAATGCTCGACGGCGCTCACCAGGTTGGCCAATAGCAGGCCCTGTGACAGGAAAAACACCAGCGCCGCGGGATAAAACGCGATTGATGACACCAGGTAATGCAGCGCCAGGAGTATTAGCGATGACAAGTGCAGATAGAATTGCACGCGGCTCAGTTGATCGGACGCCAGTTGTTTCATATTGGGCACGGTGCTTTGTGGCAAGCCTTGTTGTTGCCGGATCAGGTTGAGATGCAACCAGGCAATAAACGGGACAATCCTGTACATCATGCCGTTGGCCGCGGAACAGAATGATCCCACCACCAGCACGACACCCAGCAGCATGTCATTTGCTTCCAGGCCAAGCCTGTCTCTCGCCAGCCACAATACACAGGCAAGCATCATGCTGGTAAAGGCCAGGTACCAGAACAGCACGCCAACGTCCTTCAGCTTGCGCTTGCGGCTCCACAACAACACCAGGCTGGTGGCGGAGAACATCATTATCACCAGGGCAACAACGATGTTTCCGGACAAGGCGAGCCAGGGCTCAAAAAACGATTGCCCGATAGTCATCAACACCAGGCCCGTCACTGCTGTCCAGGCCAGCGCCTTTCGATGCCAAAGCGGGTACTCGCGCGTGATCTGGAACATGGGTATGACCTGGTAGGCAACCGCCATCAGCAGCAGTATCACCCAGCCGGTCAAACCCCAGTTCATATGAAGTGACGTCAACTCACGAGTGAATATGGAGCCGGCTCCTGCAGATGTGATTGACAGGCCCGTACCCAGCACAACCGTTACAAGCAAGGCGCCCAGCGCCAGCAGCATTGTCGTGCGTGTAGCATGCGCGCTCACGGATACCGCCAGGCAGTGCCCCGACATCACTATAAAGAGGAAAATTGACAGCCCGAGCAGTACAGATGCCGACACAAACAGCAACGAAAAACCGGTCAGCCAGGCCGATACCAGGCTGGCAATGCCGGTCAATAACCCGAAATATACCGATACACTGAATAACCGCGCTGCCGGAACCGGCGTGCCCAGCAGTACCGGCAACAATTGCTGCATGGCGCCAACCATGGTCATGAGCAAAAAACCCAGCGTCAGCATATGGGTGACGGCCAGGCTTTCTGCTGACCAGCGATTGAAAAAGGGCTCGGGTCCGAACCACAACAATACAAGCGCAGCCAGCATTCCAAATGCCGGTGCCGAAAGAATAAACGGGATCGGAACAGAAAATGCCGGGGTCTGCTGTAATGACAGGCTGGCAGGCATTAACTTACTCGTCGAACTCGGCCACCACCGCCGCCTCGGCCTCGGTATCACCGACGCGCCAGACAAGCAACTCAACCGCGGTCACGCTGCCCTGCCGCTGCCTGAACCCAAACCCCGATTGCTGCAATTGCTCGTACAACAGGCACGGGTCACGCCGATGACGCAGGCACAGGTATTCACCGGGCTGTAACTGACTCACCGCCTCGGTTGCCATCACCAGCGGGTCGGGCGGCTCCATGTCACTGACATCCAGGAGTACTTGCCTGGCCATTACTCGTGCCAGCCACTGAAGCGGGCATGAAAGTCTTCGGCAGAGCTTGCCAGCACCCGGTCAATCATCGGGTACAGCACCTGCTCTTCCTTGGCGTTGTGCTGCTGCATCAGGATCAGCAAGGTCTCGGATGTACCGAGCAGACCGTCACGGTCCCGCGCTTCCAGCAGTTGCTCAAGCTGTGCGAACAACTCCCGCATCTGCTCATGCTCGCTCCGCATTACCGAAATCGGACCCGCCGCCATGCTCATGGCCTTTTCCAGTGCCGGAAACAACACCTCTTCTTCCATTGCCAGGTGTTTTTGCATCAGGCGGACAAACCTGTCCAGCGTGTATTCCAGTCCTGGCCAATCCTGCTTTTCGGCAGCAGCCTCCACTGCCGCAAACACCTCATCACATTCCTTGTGATTCGCCGTCATCATGTCACTTGTATCCATAAACCCGGCCCTCTTTCCAAGCCCCGTTGACGATTTCCGCAAAATTCACAATAGATGTATATAGTATACTACTTTTATGCGGCATGTCTGTAGCGGGCAAGCCCCGGGGACAAAATCCGGTGAATATACGGCTGCCTGGTCAGCGACTGCCGGCCAGGCTGGCGACCGGTTCACCGGCAGGGCTACCAGATATTCTCATCGCTGGCGTTCCAGGCTTCCGTGATTCCATCGGTGCTCCATTCCTTGAATATCGATTTTCGGGCGGCAGTCTTGTCCAGTCGCTCAAGACTGCGGCTGCTGATTCCCCGGCCGATGCGGGTCGCCGTATCCTGCAGCACAGCATCTGTTTCATTCACCTTTTGAAGATGCCCGACCGCCCAGCCGGTCCTGTCTGTTTCGATTACATGCGGCGTAATCATGACAACGGTTTCCGTGTTAATGCTGGTTTTTTCGTGTGCCGAGAACAGTCTTCCCAGCAACGGAATCCGGCCAAGAATCGGCACACCACTGCGACTTTCCGACAGCCGCATCTTCATCAGGCCGCCAATAAATACTGTCTTGCCATCAGGCACCAGCAGCTGCGTGGTAACTTCCGTGGTCGACTGCGAAGGAATGCCCTCGGATACACTGCCGGTACTGACTTCGGGATGGATATCCAGCATTACGCGCCCGTCTTCATCGACAGAAGGCTTGACCTTCAGTATGACACCCGATTCAAGAAACTGGACATTTTCGGTTGTAACCTGGTTTACCGTGGTCGTCACCTTGTAACCGATCCTGTCACCTATAATTACGGACGCCTCCTGGTTTTCAAGCGCCAGCAACTTGGGTGTCGACAATGTTCTCACGCGGCCATCCGAACTCAGTGCACTCAATGCCAGGTCCATCTTCGGCGTAACAAGATCAAGGAAAAATCCCGGCGATCCCGGCAACGACAACCCCTGGGCCCCGTAAGTCCGGACGCGATCCCCGGAATCAAACAGCCGCGTCCAGTCGACGCCAAAAGTCTCGGAGTCATCCAGGATCACTTCAAGTATCTTGGCCTCGATCAGAATCTGTTTGGGTTGCCTGTCGAGTTCCCTTATGAGTTTGCCGATACTCGCGAGGTATTCGGGAAGCTCTTCAATAACAAGAAGATTACGATCCTCAAGCGTGGTGATCTTTCCGTATCGCGACAGGTGGTTTTTCAGAATTGATTCAATGGATTTGGGCTTTGAATACTGCACCTTGAATGACTGCAGCTTCGTAACACCGCCATGGCCATTCTTCCCGGCATCTGAAGGATTGACTATAAAATAGCTGCCGCCCTTGCTTTCAACTGCATAGCCACCGACCCTGGCAATGGAGTGAATGGCCTGCTTGATGCCCACGTCATAAAGGTTAAGCGAAACCTTTCCGCTAACGTCCTTGGACAGCAGGATATTTACCCGGTGCTTTCTGGACAACATTGCCATGACTTCAGACAACTCTACGTCGTTCAGGTTCAGCGTGACCCGGTCAGACGCTATCGAATTCACACGCCTTGCCGGAATACTGTTTCCCGCGGCCACCTTTTTCCGTGAATCCTCGCGCAGCATGTCAACCAGGTCAGGCAGCGTAATGCCGCTGTCATGCTGATCCGGCGTCAACACAAAAATATCAAATCGCCTGTTCTTTCTGCGACCGGATTCCATCCGGTTGTCAGCCACCGGGTAATCAGGACCAAGACCGGTTGCGACAACCTGGTCCGCGGACAGCGACAGTACCCGCCTGATATAATCCGCCACCTTGCGCGCCCTTGCCTGGGACAACACGTAGTTGTCGGTAAACTCGCTTCGGGCTGCCTGCGAAAGCGGGCTGTTATCGGTATGGGAAAAAACATATACGCGACCAACCGGTCGACTTCTGCGAAGCGTCAGCAGCCGGTCAAGATCAACATAATCAGTATCAGACAATACGTTTAACCCGCGCGAGAACCCGGGTGAAAATACGATGATCTCCGAACGAATTCCGCCTTCCGGCTGATTGCTCGCGCCGTCAGGTTTTACGGGCTGTTCTGCCAGCGCAATGCCAGAAACTGCCTGCAACAGCAGTATCGCAACAAACACCAATACACTTTCCCTAGCGTTCACCATTTACTTTCACCCTGACTCGCACATCATTCTTTGAAAAAATTGCTTCGCCTTCTCCAACCCAATCCAGCCTGTACCCGCCGATCTCCTCACCAACAGTGACAATGGTGCCACCAACATTTGCCAGCCCGTTCTGCATTGATGCCAGTGTTGCCCGGAGATCAATGCCATGCGTACCGGAGCCGCTCCCCTGGCCAGCAGCCACGTCAACGCCGCTTGGTCGTATAAACGGGTTGTTCTTCAAGGGTTCCCGCCCAATATCATCTGCTGCTGCCGTAGGCAGCAGGATGCAAAACACAATAATGGACTTGTGGATTGTCATCATATGGCCTTGTATGAAACTATGGTCAACTTCAGTGAAAGTATGGGAACCTGGTCAACATAGCGAACCGGAAGAAACTGGAACCGGTTGATTACGATAAACCCGATTTCGCTGTTCAGTTCCTGCAGCCATCGAACCAGGTTCATGTAGTCGCCGCGAATTTCTATATCAAACAGGATCTCCCGGAAAACATGGACGGTGTTGCCGGCCTTCGGTTTGATACCGGCCAGTTCGACTTCATTACGCCACGAAATCTTCTGGAGCCGCTCTATGATGTACGCTTCCATTTTCTCCATGGACAGGTGTGCCATGTCGCCATGCAGCGTCTTGCCCAGGCTGTTAACTTCGGCGGTCATCTCTGCCAGCTGGCCTGGCAGTTCCCTGCCATCTTCAACAACAAGCACAAGATTGCTTCGTACTTTCTTTGTCCCCTGGTACTCCTTGATACGCGGATAGACAATATAGACAAATGACAATGTCACAATAAGCAACAGTAACAGGCCAAATGCCAGCCTGGCCTGTCTCGGGTCAGAAATTGCGGAGTCAATCATGTTCATGACTTGTCCTGCCCGACAACGACTGCGAGATCGAAATCCACAACCGCCATGCTCCTGAACTTCCTTTGCTCGGTTCGGACTATGCGCACTTCACTGATCGCCTGCTGGTCAATCAGGCGCCGGACAAACTCCGATAGCGCGGCATGATCACGCGCCTGGCCTCTTATGGTCATATGACTGTTAATCAGCCAGCCTTCCTGGCTTGCCTGGTTGCCCTGCTTCGGAATGACAACGAAATAGCCGGTATTCACCGCTTTTTCATTTTCCTTTACAGCTTCCCCGGATCGCTGGAATTCCCATTGATCAAACCAGACATCGTTACCCTGCAACGCCTTGTCAACGGATACGAGCATGTGCGCGGCTTCGGTTCCGCCACGCAACCCCTTCAGCAAATCCAGCTGCTGCTGATAGTCATCCCGTTTTTGCTGCAGATCATTCAATTCTGTTCTTTGTTGCGCAGTGATCGCCTGCTTTCTTTGCAGATCCTTGATGTCGCGCTTCAAACCGGAAATCTGGTAGCTGATTCCCGCATGCGCTGCGAACTCGACCAGCGCCAGTATCGAGACAGACATGCCAAGCAGGCGCAGCCATTTGATTCGATCAAGTCGCTGCCGGTACTCGACCGGGATCAGGTCAATACTAGCCATGTTGATCCAGCCCTCTCAGGGCAAGGCCGGTAGCAATAGCCATATCGGTATTCGAACCGACGCTGCCGCCTGAACAGGGGCCATTCTCGTTTGTCAGTGTCCGCAGCGGGTCGGGTATTGTGATGGCGATGTTGGCCATTCTTCCAAGCAGCCTGTCTACACCGGGCCACCTGGAAATTACCCCAAGCAGGTATATCCGGTTAGCTGACTTTCCGTGCGTCTGGGCGGCGGCATAAATCAGCGACCGGTTAACTTCGTCAACCAGTTTCATGAACCCCGGCTTGACGATTTCGCGAATACCCTCGGCAATATCAGGGCGGCTGACCAGACCGTCTTTTTCCGGGTCTTCGTCCGCGAACAGGCCATTCTTGATTATCAGGTCACGCGCCTCTTCCTGGCCCATATCCAGCATCTCGCTCAATTCGAAAAGCAGGTCTGCCTCGCCAAAGTTGACCTTGTGATCAAACAGAACCCGATCGCCGGAAATCATGGTCATGAAGCTGATCTGGTAACCCGTGCTCACAACCAGGATATTGCTCCCGGGGTCTTCGCCGGAAATAATGGTTATCAGGCGATTTATAGCTGATGGCGCCACTTCCATAGCGGTAATACTCAACCCGGAGTGACGCAGACGCTCAAGAAACGCTATGACATCGGATTTCCTGGCGAAGGCAACCATCGCCAGCCTGTCATCATCCGCACCGCCTGACCTGATTGGCAGGTAATCAATAACGTACTCGTCCAGGCTTCCATCTATCCGGTTTCGCATTATCTTGATGATCGCGTCTTCGTCCGCCTGGTCCTTGCCCAGCTGGTACGTTACCGGAACAATTCTGGCCATTCCCGGAAGTGCTGCAACAACGGCACTGGAGCCGGAAAATCCGTTTTGCTTCATCAACCGGCGCAAGGTAGCTTTCATTTCTCCCGGCTCAGACAGGAATGCATCCCGCTTCGTCGGATAGTCGGCGGACGCGCAACCGACCAGGTATTTTTCACCATTGGCACGCATTCCGATTTGCACCATATGTATTTTTTCCATCGAGAACTCGATGCCTATGGGTCCGAGCACTGAACGACGGGAAACAAAACGATCGTACCTGGCAATTTTTTGCAGCAATTGGGACATCATACGTAATGCCGCTCTGCGTCGTTGTATATCTCGTGCACAATGACGCTGTTCGATTCGGTTTCGGCCTTGCTTTGTCTTTTGGCCCTGTACAGAACTTCATCAGCCTTCTTGAACAGGTGAGTCAAGGCAATCATGCGCCCGTCGACAACGCTGGCCATGCCAATACTTATATTGATGTCTACAACATTACCGAGATGATTCGACTTTGTGCCGGCCAGAACTTCGACTGCATTCTCCAGCATCTGCTTTGGCTCCAGTCCTGGGAACAATAATGCGAATTCGTCTCCGCCCAGCCTGATCATGTGAGTGCTGTCTCTTATGCCCTGTTTTACCGCGCCGACCACCTTTCTCAGCGCCAGGTCACCGTAATCGTGCCCGTAGGTATCATTGATTTCCTTGAAATTATTTACATCGATAATGGCAAAATGGTAATGCATCGACCTGCGTATATAGTCTTCCACTATCATTTCATAATTGGTTTCCAGGAACCGGCGATTCCATGTCCCCGTCAGCGGATCTGTATAGGAAAGCAGTTCAAGCTCACGGTGCGCGTTTTCCAGGTTGTAACGGGTAATAATGTCATCCTTTCTGATACCGACATTCCGGGCAACAACGGTCAACGTCGTCAGCCCCGAACCTAGCATCAAAAACTGGAGGATCCACACGGTCTGAATGTCAAACCGGCCCTTTACACTCAACGTGGAAATCGTGAATACAACGTATACCAGCGTCACTACGATTGACGCCTCGCGAAGACCCCAGGGCACGAGCGGCACAACCATGAACAGCAACACTGCGCTCGACAACAACGCGGCACTGAACACACCGGTCTTGTGTGCAAGCAAGACAAACGCGGTTCCGGCGATAATCAGCAGCGCCATGCCAAGCAGGTACAGTATTTGTGTATCCTTGATAACCCGGGAAGAAACGGCAACATGCAGGGACAGAAGTGTCAGCATGGAAAACGTATAGACGTAGGCGGTACCAAAGCCGAGCATGGCATACAGCGTGGTGGCAGCCCCGAGTAACAGCACAGACACCACCCCGAGAACCATGATCCCCTTGCGAACTTCCTCGCGAATAAACGATTCCGCGTAGTCAGTCAGCTCACCTTTTCGGAATTGAGTAACCGACCAAAGCTTGGTTAGTAGCCTGAATGCATCCACTGCGTAACGCCTTATTTCCTGCTTTATATTTGATGGAATAACCGGTGCTGTATTGCCTGTTTCTATGTCGGCTGAAATACATGATTCTTGAGGTATCCCGCGACAGCATTCGGCATGTGCTCATGGCCTCACTGATGTACGCAAAGCGGTGATTTTCGGGGAATTAATCCTGATACGTGAGCGATCTCCACGATGACGATGACATCAGTCGATCAATTATGATTACACTAAAATTCACCTGTATCGCCCATAGCGATAAAAAAACTACGGTATACACTGAACTTCGAGGTTCTCGAACCATACGATATCCCTGTTTCCCAATGCACCGGAACTCATGATGCGCAAGTGAGCGGTGTTGCCGATAAAACTGCTGATATCAATCGCGACCGACGAATAGCCGGGGTCATTGGCCAGACCCTGATGTCGTGCCAACTCGGTCCACGGTCCGCTTGCCCCGTCTGCGGAAATTTCCACGATTGCATAGTCATTGGCATTGTCCAGCAACTCGCGACGGACGTCATAACGCAACGTCGCAGTCGCGGCACCACCAAGGTCCAGGGCACGCATCACCCCTTTCCCGCCGCTTTGGATGCGTAACTGGTAGTTACTGATGTCCTTAAAGAAACCGATATCGCCGGATTTCACTCCATCCGCCTCCCCTACTTCAATCCACGGACTGGTCGACCAGTCTATGGTGCCGGTGCTGTTGGCAAAATCCTGCCTGTCAAAAGCATCCGCGTAGGTGCCGTTACAGATGAACGACTCACCACCGCCACCACCGCCTGACCCGCTGCCCTCGAACACCTCAATGCGCACGCTATCCATGTAAAATTCGCCGGTGAAGGTGCCGCCGGTGACAAACCGAATGCGAGTGCCGTCGACAAGATAAGCACCCAGGTCATACGTCTGCGAGGCTACATAGTCCGCATCATTTCCTGTCGTAATATTTGGACTCGCGTTCTTCCAGATCCCCTGGACGGCATCATAGATTTGCAGCCTCACTTCGGCGCCGGTATTGGCGCGCCGGTAATCGAAGCGGAGCTTGGCCGTGGCATATTTGCCCAGGTCAATCTGGCGCTCAACCGAGCGAGACATACCGGTCAACCTCAGGCGATTGCCGCCTGGGTCGGCATATAGCGGGTCATCCATGGCCTGGATATCGCCACTGCAGGCGCTGCCATCGTCACTGTTTTCAATCCAGCCGTAGGCAGTCCAGTCCAGTGAGCCATTACTGCCGTGGTACTCCTGGGCTGAACCACAGGTGAAGTCAGAAAATTCATCCAGGTAGTGTTCCAGTACACCGGTACCCTGCTCCAGGTAACGCACCAGGTTGGCCTGGTCATCCAGCACCACGTGGTCGCAGGTCAAGGGATTGATACTGACACCCTCGGCAAAGCTCACCCCGAATGAGGTCAGGTCATAATCACGCAACAGGTTGCCACTAAAATCATAAATCGAGACGTGGTCGGTATAACTAACCATAATCTTGTCGGTACCGGGCATGTGCACCAGGTCCACCACGCCCTGGGGAGTTGCATCATTCACCGAAAAACTGGTAATGGTTGTGCCGGTCTGGCTCATGATGTGCAAAATTTCCTGCGAAGGTTCGAGGAACATGAGCTGCTCATCGTAGCTGCCCGATGCGGTTTTGCCGATATAGGCAATGGCCTTCACCTGGCTGACAAAGCTGATGTTAACGGCAAACTGGCTGGCACCATCCAAACTCATAAACACCAGCGTACTGCCGGCACCGTTCATGACCAGGTGATTGGCAAACAAGCCACCGGCCACGTAACCATGACCGTTAAAGTTACCACCGGTGGGTAGCTCACTGAGCAGGGTACCGGCCATATCAAACAGGTAAATACGCGCGGTGGTGGTGTCAATGGTGGTCCAGGCACCCTCGGCCGGCACGGTGACGCCGTTAAACACCGTGCCTTCAGGTAAAAACACGATACTGCGCGGGTTGTTGGAACCGCTGAACGACACACTGTAGTTCTTGAATTCAAAACTGGGGGTGTAATCGGCATCACAGGCTACAGGAGCGGGCGTCGCACATACCTTGCCGCACTCGCAGGCATAATGAATGGTCAGCCTGGGGTGTTTGCTGGCATCGGCGGCATCACTGCTGTCGAACTCGGCGCCCTCATTCAGGGCCGTGGCCCGCAGCATCAGGCCATGATTATCGTATTTGCCATCGACCCATTCCTGCACCAGCTTGGTCACATCCCAGCTGACCCAGCCCACCGCACCCGGGGTGACTGCCGTGCCATAGACTTTATTGTCAAAGTCCCCCCCGGCCGCGGACCAGGCCTGGCCGGACTGGGCGCTGTTCCAGCTGGCCTCACCGGTGGAATTATTCTGACCACCCTCATCCCAGTTACGGGTCATGCGGTGAATATTCAGCGTGGCGGGTGACCAGCTAGTCGTATTCGAATACAGTTCCAGCGTCGCCGACAGCACCTGGCTGCCGGCGGCAACGGCGCCCAGATCAAATTTCATCAGGCCGCGGTGATAATCCCCCCACCAGCCGTTAACATGAATCTCATCGTCGATACCGTAATTTCTGCCAGCAAACCACTGACGGATATACGTGTCTTTGGCCTCGGCGGCACCGGGCTGCAACACCAGCGTGTTCATGGATTCAAGCACCCTGAACTGATCATGGCGAATGGTGTGTATTGCACCGCTGGCGGTTTGCGCCTTCACCAGCATGTTCACCGGCGAGCCGTTATCCGGCGTAAAGACGGCCGAGTAACTGCCGCCGGCAAAGCTGGTTTGCGGCAACGCGTAGGCTGTGCAACCGGCACTATTGCTTTGCCAGTGCGCATGTTGCATACCGGCCTCGGCAATATACCGCGCTTGCAATTTCTGCCCCTGCAGGGATACGTTATTCAGACCCATGGCCGACTGCTGGCCCAACAACATGCCGATAGAGGCCAGCAAAAACAACGTGACCACTACGGTGATGAGCACATAACCTTGCTGTTTATTGATCGCGGTGTTCATGCAGAAAGACGGTTATGGTTAACTGGTTAAAGAATCAATGCCGCCCAGAAAGCCGAAGCAATCACCAGCAAAATGAATCCGGTGGCACGCGGGTTACGCTCTGTCCAGGCATCCCAGACAATGGCCCTGCCGGCAACAGTGCGGTTCATGCGGTTTTCCAGTTGCTGCTCACCCGGCACACCCAGGCGCAAGGCCGCGATCATGCGCTCGCCCCAGGGTTGATTGAGTGTGCGCTGTAGCCGCAACGACCACTGCGGCAAAAACAGGTACAGGCATGCAACAACAGTTACCGGCAATGCAACGAGGAACAATATGGTTTCGTTAAGGTTCATGAGTTACTCCTTTCAGGAAGTCTGGCTTGCGTATATGGCTGAATTCATCCGTCAATGACCGGCAACACGCACCCTTGTCTGTACACTCACCACTTCACCGTTCACCGGGCTGGTCAATTCCAGCAGCAGGTCCACCAGCACGGTTTGCCCGGCGGCTACCGGGACGCGTTCCACCCGAAAGCGGCTGACATGTTCAGCAATGACGTGCTCGGTGAAATCCTTTCCGGTCAAGACGCCGTCACCATCTTGATCCGCCAGTGACGGCAGGCGCTCAATCAACTTGCTGCCACTGAGGTAATACACCACCGGGTCGGGCCAGTCCTCGTTATGGCTGCCGTCTTCATCATCATCGTTCAGATTGCCTTCATCGACGGTGCCGTCCAGGTCATCATCCACCCCTGCCACGCCGGGCGAACCGTCGTGGCTGATATCGCCCTTGCTGTCTTCGTCGACGGAACCGTCACCGTCATCATCCTCGCCGTTGTTGACATCTTCTGTTTGCTGACCATCTTCGTCATCATCCACCCAGACACCGGCGTTGGGCGCGGCGCCATCATCAATCGTGCCATTACCGTTATCATCAATGCCGATAATGCCGTTCTTGCCGTCGTTGCTGGCATCGGCACCGGGGTCTTCATCAATGCGTTCCGGTTCACCGGGATCACGGATGCCATTGTTATTCCGATCCAGGAAATCCCTGTCATTATTGGCATCGGCCCAGCCGTCGCGGTCGCGGTCGATGGATGGCGGCAACGTCACGGCCAGTACCGCGCTGGCAAAGGTGCTGCTGCCTTCCGGCACTGACGCCGGAAGGGTTTGTTCGCGCACATGTTCGCGCCAGTTGGTGGCCGGGTTATCCGCCAGTGGCAACAACAGTCGGCGCGAACCCAGTACCGAATCAGTCATGCGCTGCATGGCAAAGGCTGCCTGCTGTGCCAGCGTATTGGCATCACTTGCCTGTTGTTGTGCCTGCAGGCCCTGGCTGACCACGCCCGCCAGGCCACTCATTAACAATCCGGCCATTACCAGCGTAATGAGCAACTCCGGCATGGTCATGCCGCCTTGTCGACGGGCCGCAATCATCAGTGCCGCATACCGGTCATGGTTTCCATGGCCATGCTGGTGCCTTCAATCTCCACGCGCAGCCACAAGGAATGAATCTTCACCTCGTGACCGGTATAGGGATTGCCGTCACCGTCAATGTCCGGGTCCATGATGGTGAAGGGATTGCTGTCGCCGTCCGTATTGCCAAAATCATAAAATGACAGGTACACCAGCCGGCGTCGCTCACTGCCGGCGCTGTCGGAATAACTGGTGGGCGTATTCTTGTTGTTGAGACTTGCCGCTTCCGCTTTCAGAACAGCGAAAGGTTGTGCCAATATTTCCTCAGCACGCTGCAACAGGTGATACTGGTCGGTCACGGCAGACTGGTGCATCCCGGACCCCGTCACGCCTGTTTGAATGGCATCCAGCATGGGAACGAGCGCAATGCTCAATAGCACGGTAGCAACAAGAACCTCGATGATGCTGAGACCGGCCTGCCGCCTGGCATTGATGCGCATGCGAGCCCCCGTCTCTAGCTAATGGTTACCCTGCCACTTCTGCCATTAAGCGTGACGGTGCGACTGAACCCGTCGAGCGACAACACAACCTTGAACTCCCTGACTGCCGTGGTGTCCGGGTTGGTGCACCAGGCCATGCCCTGGCTGTCGAAATACAGTTGATCCATGGCGTTGCACGAACCTATATGGACAACAGACTGGGAATTATTACTTACTGCAGCCGATGGAATGGCGGATACATCAATGTCATAAAGCTTTTTGCTGACAGGATGGTAAATGTCATAGACCGGCGCCCAGGGAGACATCGCAGTATTGATGTTGAATACGCGCATCCTGTAGCTGGAACTCTCGTAGACGTAACCCACCGGGCTGCCCATGCTGATAGCGCGATTCCGTGCATACCGCAATGCCTGGGCCACCTCTTCCGCAGCCACTTCCAGCCTTGCCGGATTGGTAGCTGCGAAATTCGGGGTGACAACTGACGCTGCAAGACCCAGGACGATCACAACTGCAAGCATCTCGATCAGCGAAATCCCGGCCTGTTTTTTCAATAACATAAACAAATCCTGTCGGCAGTCAGCAACATTTGCCGTTTAATGATCATCATAAGCCGCGTCATCGGCAATGAACTGGCCGGTGACATTATCAAATTTCCAGCCTGCCCCGACTGCAGCACCGGTCATTCCGAGTGCACCGGCAGTAGATACAACCAGCGTATTGACGTCGGTAAGAGGATTGTTCGGCAGCAAGTCTTTCTTGAGATAAGGACCATACTTGAAGATCGCATCACGGGTGGTGCAAGACTGTCCTGCGGAATTCGTATAACGTGTCATCTGGTCGACAAACGACTGCACCGTATTGATTGCACCTGTTCCTGCTGCACCGCCACCCGGGCAGGTAGCGCCGGTTGCTGCGGCGGCACTCGGGTACTTGCCATGCTGCTGGTAATACAAATCAATTGCGCCGCGCATGTTGGCGAGCGTCGAATCCAGGGCCGACAGTTTTGCATCGTCGGTAGAAGATGCGAACTGCGGTACGACAATAGCAGCCAGAATCGCCAAAATGATTACCACAATCAGCAGCTCTACCAGCGTAAAGCCCTGTTCCATCCTAAACATCAACTTTTTCATGTCAAAACCCCTGTTAATTAGCATCCACGAAACAGACAGGGCATTGTCCCAAGTTCTGTTCCCAACGAATATCGGTAACTCCTATTGCTACTTTATGTTCAAACGGGGAGAAAACAAGGCGTATAACATTAAATAACAATCTGAATATTTCGCTTTATCAATTTCACGGTAAATGTATTTTTTTGTGAAAATATTTTCCGGCAATACCCTTTGCCGTGTTCAGAACATGAACAATGCAATCCCGAGGCAATAATTTTTCACAATCAATGCACCGCGCGAGAAAGCTTGAAAATAGGAAGGATTAGTGAACTTACGAGCAACCCGACAACCAGTCCCATGACGATCAACATCAGCGGTTCTGCCAGTCTTGCCAGTGTCTTTAACTGCTTGGACAACTCGCGGTCATAATAGTCAGAAATCCTGGCCATAACCAGGGGCAGGCTGCCGGTTTCTTCGCCGGTTTTTACCATTTGCCTGACAACGGGAGGAATGAACTTGCTGTTGCTGAACTCCGGGCCGATTCCCTTGCCATCCTGGACGCCGTTTTGCATTCTCGTTATAAACTGCTGGAAAACGCTGTTTTGAACCACGCCCCTGCAGGAGTTCAGGGTGTCCACAATACCGACTCCATTTGCCAGCGATGTTCCCATA
Organism: Gammaproteobacteria bacterium; assembly: GCA_029880545.1. Classification (NCBI taxonomy): domain Bacteria; kingdom Pseudomonadati; phylum Pseudomonadota; class Gammaproteobacteria; species Gammaproteobacteria bacterium. Next base: position 164,032 of record JAOUOD010000002.1, read on the forward strand.
ACTCGCAGGAACTGGCTCAGGTATATTTTTACAAATACGTCCTTTAACACAGGTATGCTGAGTTTTGCCCTGTCAAGTTGCAAGCGTCCTGATTCTGTTTGCATCCAGTAGCGTATTAACGCAAGGATTCCGAATATTGCCGCGATCACAAACACCCAGTAATGCCGCAAGATGTCGCTGGCTCGCATAAGCACTATGGTTGATAGCGGTAACTGATCGGCGATTGCCTTGAACATGTCCTCGAACTTGGGAAACACGACGACCAGGACAAACGCCACCACCGCCAGGGAAAACAACACAAGAAAAATCGGGTATGACATGGCTGACATTACCGTGCTTCGCATCTGCTGCTGCTTTTCATCAATGTCGTAGAGCTGGACCAGAACCTTGTCCATAAATCCGCCGTTCTCACTGGCGGCAACCAGGTTTACATAAGACGGGGGAAACAGTTCGGGATGATTTGACAACGCAAACGAGAATGATTTTCCTTCGGAAATTGCGGCACACATCGACTCGAGCATGGCGACATATGACTGATCCTCGGATTGACTCTTCATCGCTTCCAGTGCCGGTACCAGGCTTACGCCGGTACTGAGCAGCAGGGATAACTGTTCGGTGAAAAACATCCTGTCTGTAACTTGCAGGCTCCTGGGCCGGCGAAACGAAGCCTCCAGGGATGCAAGCAACCCGCTTACATTCAAGTCCGCGCGCTGGCTGCCCGTGTTTTTGCTGTCGATTGGCACGGCGGGACTCCTAGATGTTAATCGATCTCGATATTTCTTCCAGCGTGGTTTCACCACGCTTCACCCTCTCCAGGCCGTCATCAAACAACGTGGCGACATTCATTTCACGGAGATAGGTGTCGAGCTGATCGCGACTCGGATTCGAAATAATCAGCTTCTGAAGGGATTCGGTTGCAACCAGTACTTCATGCACGCCCTGCCTGCCTTTGTAACCGGAATCGTAACAGTCGTTGCACCCGCGGCCACGGGCAAGCTTGATGCCGGCATCCGCATTCCATCCGAACCGCTCGACCAGTTCCATCTCTGCCAGGTAGGTGGTCTTGCAGGACGGGCACACTGTTCGCACCAGGCGCTGGGCTACAACGCCTATCAGCGCCGATGACAACAGGTATGGCTCGACACCCATGTCGATCATACGGGTGACGGCGCCAATACTGTCGTTGGTGTGCAGTGTCGACAACACCAGATGACCCGTTAGCGCCGCCTGCACCGCGATTTCGGCCGTTTCCCGTTCGCGTATTTCGCCAACCATGACAATATCCGGGTCCTGCCGAAGAACATGCTTCAGAACCTTTGCGAATGTCAGGCCGATATTCGCCCGCACTTCATTCTGATTGATGATGTCGACCTGGTATTCCACCGGGTCTTCAATGGTGACAATATTCTTCTCGATGCTGTTGAGATAGTTCAGCGCCGCGTAGAGTGTTGTGGTTTTACCGCTACCTGTCGGGCCGGTTACCAGGATCAGTCCGTAACTATGACCCAGCAGGCCGCCAAAGGAATCAACATTTCTCCTGGTCATGCCCAGTTTGTTGATATCGAGAATTGCCCTGTTCTTGTCAAGTACGCGCAATACCACCTTTTCACCATACAGGCCCGGCAATGAACTGAACCGAAGATCAACCGGACGACCTCGTGTATGCACCTGGATTCGACCGTCCTGTGGCAGGCGCCGTTCCGATATGTCCAGGTTGGACATAACCTTGAGACGCGATACCACGGCCGAATGCAGCTCGCTTCTTAATGCCATGATCTCGTACAGGACGCCATCCATTCGCAATCGAATGCGGGTCTTGTCACGTGAAGGCTCAATATGGATATCACTGGCACCATCCTGCACAGCACGCTGAATGATTGAATTTACCAGGTTGATTACCGGGCTGCCGGCCGCCAGTTCATCAATCGTGTCCGGGTCGTCCTGACGCTCACTGCTGATAACCTCAAAGTCATCATCGACCTCGGCAATCAGGTCCGCGGTGAGATCTCGCTCCGAAAATATTTCGTTGAGCAGCTGAAAGATCCCGTCCTTTTCTGCAATTACCGGGTTAACCTGGCACTGCAGATGCTCCTCGACCTCCTCAAGCGCGGGAATGGCCTGCGGGTCGGTGGTCGCAACCGTGACATGGTTCCGGATCTTGAACAGTGGCAGCAGTTTCAGCCGGGTACAGATATCCTTGCCCAGTTCCCTGGCAACGGCCACATCACACAAACCGGTCCGCAGGTTGACAAATGCCAGGCCCAGTTGCTCACTGACAGCCTCCAGGACTACACGTTCCGGCGCCCATCCCTTGTCGACAATAATCTGCCCCATGCGCCTTCCCAGTTTTCTCTGCAACTGGATTGCTTCTTCTATGCGCGCTTCACTCACGACCCCCTTGTTGACCAGTATGTCTCCCAGCCTTGCCTTTTTGGGCTCCAAATGTTCATGAGTCGAAATGGTTTCATCATTGTCATCTATACAGGGTATGTAGTGACTTACGCCGGTAATGGAGAATATTTCCTTTAACAACGAGTTAATCCGGGTCAGCTTGAGCCAACCGCCCCGGTGAATCAGTTTGTCATTTATATCAAGAAGCTGCTCGATAGATGTGCTGTCGATAGCCTGTACGGATGCGAGATCAAGAACAATCCTGTCTTCTCCGACCTCCGTACATTCATCCACGCATTCGGACAAATGTTCCATCATGCCTTCGCTGTCCAGGCGCTTCCTGGGCGCCAGGCATGTCATGACGCCTATGCGCGTACGAACCACATTTTCGGATTTTTGTTCCGCTGGCGAAATCATTGTTGACGCTGACCATTGTGCACGCTATGAATGCTTGAAGTATCCGGTTCACACTCAAAGTGCTGGATCAGTGGTACCGGGAAACCGTAGGCGTATCCCTGCCCATAGGATATTCCCAGCGCTACGAGGCGGGCCTCGATTTCGGCATTCTCGACGTATTCCGCTACGGTCTTTATACCCATTACGGTTCCGACATGATTGATCGATGAGACCATCGCCTCTGAAATCGGATCTGTAACAATACCCTTGACCAGCATTCCGTCAATTTTCAGGTAATCAACATCGAGATTCTTGAGATAGACAAACGAACTCAGGCCGGAGCCAAAATCATCCAGCGCGAAGCTGCATCCCCTTTCCCGTATAGTTGATATAAATTCCTTCGCGTCGTCTATATGTGAAACAGCCGCGGTTTCAGTTACTTCAAAACATATCTGGCTCGCATCCATTTCCGACCTGTCTATGATATTGACCAGAAATTCCAGGAACGACTTGCTGCTGATGGACTGGCCGGAAAGATTAACGGCAAATACGGAACCGTGCGGAATCCTGTTGCCGTTTTCGGCGAGAATCCTGAACAGGTTGGTTACAACCCATCGATCTATCTTTGGCATCAGGTTGTAACGTTCGGCGGCCGGGATGAAGTTCCCGGGCGCCACGACCTCGCCGTCTTCGAGACGCATTCTTACCAGGATTTCCACATGAACAGCGTCACTGTGCTGCTGAAGATCCTTGATTGCCTGTCCGAACAATTCGAAACGGTCATCAATCAATGCTTCCCTTATCCGGCCTACCCAGTGCATTTCATCCTTGCGGGCGAGCATATCCGTATTGGTGGAACTGAATGCCTTTACCTGGTTCTTGCCAATATCCTTAGCCGCCATGCAGGCTACCTCGGCAGCATTCAATGCCTCGGATACAAGCCTTGTACCCGCGTCTATGCAGGCTACACCGATACTGACGCTGATATCAAAGACCGAGGATTCCCATTCGAACGGGCTCTTTCCGATTGCCTGCCTGATGTCCTCCGCCAGTCTTTCGGCGCGCTCAATAGGGCAACTTTCCAGCAGCACGCCGAATTCATCACCGCCTATCCTGGCGACAATATCCAGGCCCCGTACATACTTGTGAATGGTATCACCCGCCATCCTGATCAGCGCATCGCCGGCTTCATGACCGGCATTCTCATTCACGATTTTCAGCTGGTCCAGGTTCAAATGAAGGACACAGTGCTCCATGCCGGACATCTGGGCCGACTCGATACTCTTGCCTACATAATATTCGTAACTCTTTCTTGTATGCAGTCCGGTCAGGGAGTCGTAGGTCCTGTTCAGAAGCTTGGTGACCTTGCTTGCCATTACTTCCAGGAGGCTGCGATCACTGTTGGTAAATTCCCTTTTGCCGCACATGCTGATTGTCAGCAATACTCCTGTCACGGCGCCATAGCCGGTAAACACCGGGCTGCACAATAATTTGTCCCTCATGCCCGCAATCAGCCCTTCTGCTTCAGACTGGTGATTGACCACGATACTCTTTCCGGTCTCCTTGACGTGCCTGAGCACCCTGTTCCTCAGCTCCGGCAACAGTATTGTGCCACTGCACATGGCACTGTCCTTGTTTCCAAGTGTTATGACAACATTTCGCTCAGGCAGAAAAAGAACAACGATTTCAACATCAAGATAGGAAAGGCACTGTTTTACCAGGCTCGATAGCGTCTTGTTGATATCCTCGAATCCGGCAGTCTCTTCCTTGACATGATAGACAAGGTTCAACTCCTCGTAGCGCTCTCCAAGCTCCTCGGCCATCTCGTCGAGTTCCTTGTTGAGCATCAACTCGGTCTTGATGCACAGGGCAACATCATCCATCAGCTTTACGGTTCCGGGTATGTAACCGGTAACACCATCCTGGTTTCGGTAAGAAAGCAACGCAGATACGTTGGCTATGTGACAGTCATTTTCAGTAACTATTCCGGCCTGGTAGAGTATTTCTGTTTCGCTCAGCTTGTGAAACGTAATTTTTCTGTCATGAACGCTGCTGAATTTCCCGCCGGGGAACAGGTGGATACTGGTGTCTGAATTATTGCTGGACCAGACGGTGAAGCCGTCCGATGTATACACGAGAAAACTTTCCACTTCAGCGACGCCGGATTCAAGCAGTCGCATGTACTTGGAGTAATCGATAGCCGCAAGAGATCTTCTATCCACCGGGAACCTCGTCTGCGGCAATCCTGGTTTCATTGTAATCATTAAGCATATCCAGGATTCTCCTGGTGCTTGCAGGTTTTTCGATAAACATCAGGTTCCTGATCTTGCGGGACCACTCGCGGTGTTCCAGCTCGGTCCGCGAAGTCGAGACAAAAATAAGGAATTCCCGATCAGGCATTTCGGCTTCTATTTTTTCGCACAATTCCCGGCCGGTCATTCTCGGCATTGCAATATCCGTTATCAGGACATCAGGCCGTCTTTCCATGATTTTTTCAAATGCCAGCTGCCCGTTTGGCGCTGACTCGACCTGGTAGCCATCACGCTCCAGCGCCAGCCTCAGCACCCTTATTACATGTGGCTCGTCATCAGCAATCAGTATGTAGCCACCCATTACACTGCCTCCATGATGATGCCGCTGTCTTTCCGGAAGACAATGATGAACTCGGTACCTTCTCCGAGCACGCTCTCAACCAGCAACTCACCGTTATGAAGCTCGATAATTTCCTTCGCCAGCGGGAGCCCGAGTCCGTGTCCGGGACGGTCTCTCACTTCTTCGCTTTCGGACCTGAAGAACTTGTCATAAATATGGCTGATATCATCTTCAGAGATGCCTATTCCTGTATCCCGTATTGATATTGTTATCGACTGCGCATCCTCGGTTACCGTCATGGATACCTTGCCGCCCGGCTTGTTATACTTTATGGCATTGGTAAGGATATTGTTGATTGCAATACGCATCAGGTCCTTGTCCGCCGAAATGGCGCTGACCTGGTTCGGCAAATCAATGCTGAATTCGCAATTCTTGTTGTAACCGTTTCTCGATATATTCTCGAAGGCATCCTCGACCATCTCCTTCAGCTTTACGCGCTGCCGGCTGATCTGCATTCCGCCGACTTCAAACCGTGTCAGGCTCAGCAGGTTGTTAATCAATGATGCAAGGCGCTCGACTTCGTCACGTATGACGTTTGACGCATCAATCTGGAACTCCCTGGATTTCCCTTCCTCTCCGATCAGTGCCTCGCTGTACATCGTCAGCACATTAAGCGGAGATTTCAGCTCATGGGCAACATGGGCAACAAATTCGGCCCGGCTCTGCTTGGCCAGCACTTCTTCCGAAATGTCATGGAACACAACCAGTGAACCGTAGGTTTTTTTCCGGTCCTTCACCGAAAACAGCGGGAATGCTTCTACGGAATAGGTCTTGTTTTTTTCATTCTCCGGAACAAATGACCAGTTATTGCCACGCTTGTTGGCCGGGGACAGGGTTTTTCCCCTTGGTTGATAACCCTGCATTGCCGGGTGATTGACATACTCAATCAACCGCTTGCCCCGCAGGTCGTCTGACTGAATATTCAGGATATTGGATATCCTCGAATTGGCCATATTTACAATGCCGGTTTCATCCAGGACAACCACCGGGTCCGGCAACGACTGCAAGACCATTTCAATGCGTTCGCGCTTGTAGTTCAGGAACTTGGCCGAGGCATCCAGATCGAAGTGACTCTTTTCGAGACTGCTGACCCGGTTGCCGGTATATTCGATATAGTGATTGATGCAACCGATCAGTTCACCGATCTCGCCGCTGGCTGTCACGTCTATGGGCTGATAGTCATTCCTGTTTGCCATGTCGTGGATGGCAGTACAAGCCGTTCTTATCGGCCTGATTTCCTTTTTCACCAGGTAGTAGGACAGCGTAGTCAGCAGAAACACCATCAGCGCCATCGTAGAAACAAATGGCAGGTACGTGCTGTCTATTCCATATCCTGGCTCAAAATAGGCAATCCTGACATGACCGTAAAGCTCGCCCGATAATATGACCGGTGCGTGAAATTCGATGAAGTTCTTGTTACGACTTTCTCCCGGTATGGTACGACGCCCGATCCATGAAGACGGCTCTTCCTTTATCCTGAGCTCAGGCACAATTACACCTGACTTGGCTACCTCGCGGAGCTTCGCGCCGGAGCGATCTACAACAGCAACATAGGCGAATTCAGGCGTGGTCAGGATTTCCTTCAACACTCTCAGAACACCACCAGTCCCGGATTCAGTTACCAGATCCGACAGTGGCAAATCGGAAAGGATGCGCGCCAGGCTTACACCTTGCGCCTGGATAAACTCCATCCTGGAATCACGCCGGTTATCAAACATCATCAGGGTGATAAAAATGATCACCAATAACGTCATACCGATCATGATCAGGCCGAGACGCTCGTTTTCAAGATTGGCTATACCACGCCGAGTAATCAATTCGGTATCCACCTGTCTGCCTGTATTATCAACCGCTTCAAGTATCGGCAGCATAATATGGGCCTTTAAAAAACGTGCCGCATGCACGGTGATAAGCTCTGATGAGTTCTATCGATTTCTCAGGTATAAAAACTAGATTAAACAGCGGTAACGATTCAAGCCTTATGTCGTAAAACATTGTAGATATACGATTATTAAGTGCCCCGTTGACGATCGATTGTTAACTCCCGCAACATTCCGTCGCGCCATAACTTCAGAACCAGGGCCGATTGCTCTCCCGCTGTCAGCATTTCCCCGATTTCATACATACTTTTATTGGCCGTGTCCGCGTGATTTATGGACAGGATCATATCCATCTGTTGAACACCGTACTTGTGGGCCGGACCATTCCTGGTCAAGCCGGTTATCATCGGGAAATATTCATTTCCGTTCAGTGTCGTAATCACGAAACCGAGCCCGGTTTTGAACGTGCCCGCAGGCACATTATCAGCGCGGAACGAGGACACAGGCAGGTTCTTCGTAATCAGTCTCACGATCAACTGGCCGGCTATCCTCGGATCACTGACAGACGACATACCGGTACCCACACTGTTCCATACCGATTGCAGCCGCATGCGATCAAATATTGCCAGTTCGACTTCCAGTTGGGCGCCCGGGCCACTCACGGAATCTCCTGCAACCGGATCGTGAGCCGCGCCGACATAGTCCGACCGGTCCATTTTTCCCCACGACGGCAATGTCTCGGGGAGTTGCGCCAGGTCAGATGAACGAGCGCTGTTCCTGTATTGAAAAATGTCTGTGCCTGGCGCCCACCTGGGGCCGGATTCAACACCGGCCCCGAACAAACCTTTTTTTGATCCCGGTCTTGCCAGTATCGTCACCAGGAAATCCGGCTTCTCATTGGCGCGCACCCAGCGATAGCCCCGACCTTCGAGCTGGTTGCGCGCCTGGAATGCCAGGTGATAATCAATGGCATCCATATCATTTTGTGGCATGTCATTAACCAGCATGGATGGCGGAATCATGGAAAAGGTGCGATAGGAGGACAAATCCTGCCCGGGTGCCCGGGTGACTTCGATAACAGGCCTGTATTCCGGTGTTACCGGCTTCATGAGCGAGCCGGCACAACCAGCCAGCACGATCATGAATGATGCAGCCATCATGCGCTGGGCTAACTTGCTCGGTGACATAACAATCCTTTTTATGCAGTACTGCCGGTGCGTATTCGGCGCACCCCGACATGTTCAAACCTTGCGCCATCAATCAATAATATTTGAGTGGGCAAACCCTGTTTATGGTTATAGTATCGTGCGATCCGGCCATTTCTTTATCCGGGTTTTATCGGGTTCCGTGGCCCCGTATTTTGGCTTTACCGGAAACCCTGCTTTTTTGCCAGCCATGTAAGTTGGTCTATTTAATTGATATATTTGAAAGAAATGTCGGAACGTTCCCATGACCCGCGTTGACTTTTATTTGATGGAATCCGGCGACAAGGAGCAATTTGCCTGCCGGCTAATCAACAAGATCTTCCAGAAGAAGCACATGATCTATGTGCATACCGCCGACACGGCCCAGGCCCATGCGCTCGACCAATTGCTCTGGACATGGTCTGACCTGGCTTTTATCCCCCATGGCTTGCCAGACGACAAGCAGGCAGACGAATTGCCGGTCATTATCGGCCACGGCGAACCGCCGGAGCACCACCACGACGTCCTGGTTTCCCTGGCTGATACGAGCCCACCGTTTTTTAGCCGCTTTGAGCGGGTGGTGGAAATCGTGCCGCCCACCGAAGATGCCAAAATCATGGCTCGCGACCGGTTTCGTTTTTACCGGGATCGCGGCTATGCTTTGGAAACCCACAAGATCTGATCGCCACCATGGCCATGGCAAAACCACCGGGCACACACAAACCCTCGCGCAAACGCACGCTGGAAGATGTCACCAGGACTCTGCAAGATCTGGTCAATAACGAATTGTCCGATGCATCACTGCGCATGCGCAGCTTGCAAGAGCGGGTAAAGAAAGCCCGTTCAGATCCAGATGCGGCGGTCGAAACCCCGGCATCATCCGCCGCGCAATCCCCGGCCCGACTTTCTCCGGCCCCGGGCAAAAAGCCTGCGGCTAACGCATCCAAGGATAACCCGAATCCCGGCCCGGTTGAGGTCGAGGGCATGGACCCGGAAGAATGGATTCGCATACTGGGTAACGCCGTGGCCGATGAAACACTGGGCGGACCGGCAACAGGCAACACCCGCCAGACCCCGGTCCCGGCGGCTGACACCGCACCCTTGACGGCGACAGGCCAATCAATGCTTCCGGCTGAGACTGATAGCGATTACCGGGCCGGTGACCAGATGGACATGTGGGACGATGACATCCCGGTATTGCGCGACGTCGCAGCGCCACCGCCCATGGGCGAACCGGAACCGGCCACAGCCGACGAGCACACGCTGTCGCCAAAGGAACGGGGACGCAAGCTGGCAATCCGGGTCATCGCCAAGCTGAATATCGAGTTGCGGGAAAAAGGCAAACCGGAATTACCGCCACTGATTATCAATCGGCTGCAGCGGATACTGGAACAGGAGCTGGCGCAACAGGCCGCAAACATGGACAATAGCCGCACCGAATAAGCCAATCTCACTGATTTGAATTCGCGGGAAAGCCGGGCCTTTCCCGTTGTATTATTTGCCCTACAGGATTTGACTGGAGTCATGAGTAACACCACCGATACCAACGACGCCACACTGGCGACCGTCTACGACCCCCGCGCCATCGAAGGCACCATCTATCAACGCTGGGAACAGGCCGGCCACTTTGCCGCCAACGGCGATGTGGACAAGCCCTACTGCATCATGATTCCGCCGCCCAACGTCACCGGCAGCCTGCACATGGGTCACGCCTTTCAGGATACGCTCATGGATGCACTTACCCGCTACCATCGCATGAAGGGCAACCACGCCTTGTGGCAAGTGGGCACCGACCATGCCGGCATCGCCACGCAAATGGTGGTCGAACGATTGCTGGAAGCCGAAGGCAAGACACGCCATGACCTGGGTCGCGATGAATTCACCAGGCGTGTCTGGCAATGGAAAGAACATTCCGGCAACAACATTACCCGCCAACTGCGGCGCATGGGCGCCTCCGTTGACTGGAGCCGCGAGCGCTTCACCATGGATGATGGCTTGTCCGATGCGGTCAAGGAAGTATTTGTCCGGCTCTACGAAGAAGACCTGATTTATCGTGGCAAGCGCCTGGTGAACTGGGACCCGGTACTGCACACGGCGGTCTCGGATCTCGAAGTACTTAACGAAGAAGAATCCGGCCACATGTGGCACATGCGCTATCCCATTGCCGATGGCAGCGGTCATGTTGTCGTTGCCACCACGCGACCGGAAACCATGCTGGGCGACTCGGCCGTGGCCGTGCACCCGGATGATGAGCGCTACAAACATCTTGTTGGCAAAACACTGAAGCTGCCACTCACCGGCCGCGAAATCCCGGTGATTGCCGATGACTACGTTGACCCGGAATTCGGTTCCGGTTGCGTCAAGATCACGCCGGCTCATGACTTTAATGACTATGAAGTCGGTCAACGTCATGACCTGCCGTTGATTAACATTCTGGCCATTGACGCCCGCATTGACCTTGAAGGCTCAAAATATCACGGCATTGATCGCTACGAAGCGCGTGACATGATCGTACACGACCTGAAAGAACTGGACCTGCTGGAAAAGATTGATGATCACAAGCTCATGGTGCCGCGCGGTGATCGCAGTGGCGCGGTCATTGAGCCATTCCTGACAGACCAATGGTACGTGCGCATCCAGCCATTGGCAGACCCGGCGATCAAGGCCGTGGAAAACGGTGACATCAGGTTTGTGCCGGAAAACTGGTCCAAGACCTATTTTGAATGGATGCGTAACATCGATGACTGGTGCATCAGCCGCCAGATCTGGTGGGGTCACCGTATTCCGGCATGGTATGACGATAATGGCAATGTTTATGTCGGTCGCGACGAAGCGGAAGTGCGTAACAAGCACGGTCTTGGTGAGACACCGCTGCGCCAGGACGAAGACGTACTGGATACCTGGTTCTCATCGGCGCTGTGGCCGTTTTCAACCCTGGGCTGGCCGCAACAAACCGATGAACTGAAAACATTCTACCCTACCAGCGTACTGGTAACCGGCTTCGATATTATTTTTTTCTGGGTCGCGCGCATGATCATGATGGGTATCAAGTTCATGGGCGACGTACCGTTCAGGGAAGTCTATGTCACCGGCCTGATTCGTGATGCCCACGGCCAGAAGATGTCCAAGTCCAAGGGTAACGTGCTCGACCCTATTGATCTTATTGACGGCATCAGTCTTGACGACCTGCTGGCCAAGCGCACCACCGGCCTGATGCAGCCGCAGATGAAGAAGAAGATTGAGAAAGCCACGGTCAAGGAGTTCCCGGACGGCATTCCGCCGTTTGGTACCGACGCCCTGCGCTTTACCCTGGCAGCGCTGGCTACCACCGGCCGTGATATCAACTTTGATCTTGGTCGCATTGAAGGCTACCGCAACTTCTGCAACAAGCTGTGGAACGCGGCGCGTTACGTGTTGATGAATACGGAAGGTCATGACTGCGGCCAGGCCAATGATGATGTCGAACTCAACGCCGCTGACCACTGGATTATTTCGCGCCTGCAACAAGTGGAACAGAAAGTGGGGCAGCAAATGGCCGGTTACCGCTTTGATCACATGGCCCAGGATGTTTATGCCTTTGTCTGGGATGAATACTGCTCCTGGTATCTTGAGCTGTCCAAGGTGGTATTGAACAATAACAACAGCAGCGAGGCACAGTTGCGCGGCACCCGTCGCACGCTGGTTCGTGTTCTGGAAGCCTTGTTGCGCCTGCTGCACCCGATCATGCCGTATATCACCGAAGAGATCTGGCAAAAAGTCGCGCCACTGGCCAACAAGACCGGTGACACCATCATGCTGCAACCGTACCCGGTGGCCGAGCCCGGCAAGATCAATGAACAGGCTATGGCGCAAATGCACTGGCTGATGCAGGCGATCACCGGCATACGCAACATCCGCGGTGAAATGAACATCAAGCCGAGCCAGAGAATCCCGGTATTGTTTGAAAACGCCGGCGCGCAGGATCGCGCCTTCCTTGACCAGTCGCGCGGTTATTTTGACTTCCTCGCCAAGACCGAAACTATCGACGTACTTGGCCAGGGCGATGTGGCACCGGAGTCTGCCATGGCACTGGTGGCTGAAATGAAAATACTGGTGCCGCTGGCCGGGCTTATCGACAAGGGCGCAGAACTCAAGCGCCTGGCCAAGGAAATCGAGCGACTGGAAAAAGACATTGCCGGCGCCCAGGCCAGGCTGCAGAACAGCAACTTTGTCGACAAGGCACCTGCACAGGTTGTTGACCAGGTGCGGCAGCAACTGGCTGACTCACAAACCGCGCTCGCCAACCTCAAGGAACAGTACGACAAGATCGAAGCCTTGCCGGATTGATAATCCGGGCTACGCTTGTCTTACCAGCCATTTACTCACCGGGTGACCATGTGATTCGTCCAGGACTGTTATTGATACCGCTGCTGCTTGCTGCCAGCAGCACTCCTTCTGTCCACGCGGAAAGCTACTGGCAAAAACAGGCGAACAAGCTGCTTGACACCCGGCAGCACAAGCCGGGCAAACTGACCAGCGATGAGATTGGTCGCGCATTCAAACAGGCGCTCAATCTCGGTGCCGATCAGGTGGTGGCCAGGCTGGGCAAGACGGATGGCTTTAATACCGATTCCGTAATCCGCATCCTGCTGCCCGATGATCTGCAAAAAGCGCGCAAGCTGCTGAAGAAAGTCGGCCAGCAACAATACGCAGATGAACTGGAACTGCGCCTGAATCGCGCCGCCGAACTGGCAACCCCGAAAGCCAGGGAGCTGTTTGTCCAGGCAATCCAGTCCATGACTTTCAGTGACATCATGACCATTTATAATGGTCCGGACGATTCTGCCACGCGCTATTTCGAACAAGCCATGTCAGCCCAGCTGGCGGCCGCCATGCGTCCCATTGTTGACGACAGCCTGGCCCAGGTTAAAGCCGTCGAATCCTACGAAAAACTGGCCAAGCGCTACAACAAGCTTCCGTTCACACGAAAACTCGAAGCAGATCTTGGCGGCCACGTTGTCAGTCGGGGCATGTCCGGAATCTTTCATTACCTTGCAAAAGAAGAAGCCGCTATTCGCCAGCAACCTCGCCGGCATACCACGGAGTTGCTCAGGAAAGTATTTGGTCGACTGCAATAGGTGGCAGAAGGTCATTTTCCTGAATTAATCCACCGTTACACCGGGTCAGCCGTGGCGCATTCTGGCAAAAGCTAAAGGATCATCGCTCAATCTCCGATAACCCTGCACGGGCATTCAATTCAAATTCCTTGAGCAATGGCAATACCAGAACATATCACGACAAAGAACCTGGTATCCGGGTTCTCGGCAGAACGCGTCACCCCGGAAGAGTTGAGGCAATATCGCCTGTTCCAGGGCGAAAGCCCGGATATGCTCGATGGTGTTCCGGAAGTCTGCTCGGTATTCATGGCAAACGCTGGTGACGTACTGATCGAGCCGGACCAGATCAACAATGATCTGTATATTCTTTCCAGTGGCTGTGTTGTTGTAAAAATCGGTCGCGATGACGAAGTGCCCATCGCCATGCTCGAGCGCGGAGATTGCCTTGGAGAAATGTCCATTATCGGCAGCTGCACCTCGTCAACCTGGGTAATCGCGGTTACCGAATGCAGGCTGATCAGGATACCCGCAATCAAGGTATGGGCCCTGATTAATCGGTCAGCCAACGTTCCGCGAAACCTTTTATACAGCATGTGTGCGCGAATCAAGCACAGCAATGACATCATTCTCAAGACCATGCTAAAACAGCGTCAGATTGAAGAAGAGTCACGTGTCGACGTGCTGACCAACCTGAAAAATCGCCGCTGGCTGGAAGAATCCTTGCCTCGCTATATTCGGCGACACCGGTTCAGCGGACAACCGCTGTCCGTCATCATGATAGATATCGATCATTTCAAGAAATACAACGATAATTACGGCCACCATGCCGGTGACATGGCACTGAAATCGTCTGCCAATTGCATCCAGAACAGCATAAGACCAAGTGATGAGGCTGCGCGTTACGGCGGCGAGGAGTTTGTTGTAATCCTGCCCGACGCTACGCTGAAAAATGCGCGACTCGTGGCAACCAGGTTGCTGGCCTCTATCGCCGACAACAATATCTTTGATCACGATGGCGCTAGCCCGCTGCCCGGGGTAACGGCATCCCTGGGTATTGCCACGCTGCAGCCCGGCCAGGATGTCATAGACTTGTTACGTCAATGCGATGCGGCCCTGTACAAAGCCAAGGAGCTTGGCAGAAACCGGGTATGCGACAGCGATGACATTGACCAGGAATAGCCGAATGGCGCAATACGCCCGGGAAATCGGGCGCTAACGCGCAGCAACAGCTTGCCCGCAACAAGCCATGCTGCTCAACAGGTCAATTCCAGGGTCAATATACGGGCGTCTTCACGCTTGCCGTTGACTGCAGGATAGTAGTTTTTCCTGATACCGATTTCCTCGAATCCGATGTTTCGGTAGAGGCGGTATGCTTTTTCATTGGATACCCTGACTTCGAGAAATGCAATTCGCGCACTCTTCCACCGCGCCACATCCAGCAAGTAGTTAATCAGCGTAGTACCAAGTCCACACCCCTGGTGATCAGGATGCACGCATAAATTGAGCAAATGGCATTCACCCACACCTACTGACATGATGCCATGCCCAATAACCTGTCCATTCAATTCAACTACCACACAGTAGTAGCCCACCCGCAAGCAATCGCGAAAAATACCCGGCGTCCACGGGTATTCATAGGCAGCGTTTTCCACTTCTATGACACGCCGGAGATCTTCGCTCCTGAGCGGGCGAAGTATGGGAATATCCTGTGATACCACTGCACTCATGACATCACCCCGGACTTGACGACAGATCGTGCGAGACACAGGTCGTGCCAGGCCTTTTTTTTGTCCGCCGGGTTGCGCAATAAAAACGCCGGATGATAGGTCACTACCAGCGGTGTATTGTGGTAGTCATGCTGTTGATTGCGCAACTTGCCAACGGCCAGATCAGTTCTCAACAAACTATGAGCCGCGAACCGGCCCAATGCAACAATAATTTTGGGCTGGATCAGTTCAACCTGGCGCAACAGGAACGGCTCGCATTGTTCCACTTCTGTCAGCTGGGGGTCACGATTCAGCGGCGGTCGGCACTTAAGTACGTTGGCAATATAAATTTTCTCGCGATCGAGACCAAGCGCGGCCAGCATGGCACTGAGCAACTGCCCGGCGCGACCAACAAATGGCTCACCCTGCTTGTCTTCTTCGCCGCCAGGCGCTTCGCCAACAAATAACCAGTCAGCCTGCGGGTTGCCCGTTCCAAATACGGTATTGGTGCGCCCGGCGTGAAGCGGGCAAGCCCGGCAACCGGACACCATCTGGCGCAACTGGCTCCAGTCGGCGTCGGCCGCGAGACCCGGGACACCGGGCGCTTCGAAGGCGGACTGAATAATCTCCTGCGCCCCGGCCGAATCCGGTTGCGCCGAGTCCTGTTCAATAACTACAGTCCGACGTTGCCACACGGGGATTCCCATTGCGTCCAGTACGGCCAGCTGTTTTGATGAAAATGGCTGATTCATAAGCACTTCTGCGATTTGTGTCTATCTTACGCGAATCCCGCAATGCCGTGTAGTCGCCTTGCTTGCCTGTTTCCCTGGCCGGCATTCCTGGTCAAAGACAATAATCGACACCGGTCATCCTAGTTAATACCGGTGCCCGCTCTCATTTCCTGGGGACTGAATCGTTTGTAGTCTTTCGGAACATCAAACAGGCTGGCATCAACCGGTTCATCCTGCTTGTAATCCACGAGCATGCGAACGCGGCCATTGAATTCCTGCTGACGTATCGGAAACCCCTTGGCCAAGTGACGATCCACCTCGTAGACGTTGTTGGCGAGATCACAGCTGTTCAGCATGTCCTTCGGCATCGACACAAGCATTACCGCCTGCTCGCCGGCCAGGGTCTGTCGATATTCCATCAGCGCCCGGCCTAATTCACCCAGAATAACGTCGCTCACATACACATCAAAACATACCTGGTCGTTGGTAATCAGCTGAAAGTTCCTCACCTTGCCGCCGGCAAAGTCCGGCGCGTCTGTCGGGCTATCTACTGTCTTGTGCGCCAGAGCGATCGGTGACTCCACCACCACCGGCAAGTGATTGATCACCAGCACCAGTTTTTCCTGGTGATTGACATTCTGAATAACCCGATTTACACGGTCGTATACAAGGAAGTTAGCCTGATCCTTGCCGTCATCGATTCTCAAATGTGTTGGCGTTGCCATCATGCGCAACGGGTAGGCCGGTTGCCCGGTTTCGGTTTCCTCGACAAAAGCGATGTCTGCTCGCGGTGAACGCGTACACGAACCAAGTACCAGCACCACTGCCAGCAATATCAATGTTTTCATGCGCCTGTTATCCATTGCGATCCCCACTGTTACCGTCTTATCCCGATAAACAAATCACGTACGTTGGTTCCGGTTGGCCCGGTGCTGATCAGGTCACCCGCCTTGCCAAGGGCTGAACCGCTGTCTGCCATCAACAATACGCGATCAGCATTCACGCCTTCCTGTTCCATCTTTCTGATTGTGTTTTCATCAACCAGCGCACCGGCATCCGTACCCGGGCCATCACTGCCATCGGTAGCGCCGGCGAGAAACATGATACCAGAACCCGGTTTGATGTGGTGCGCCACGGACAACGCCACGTGCTGGCAGCGTCCGCCGCGACCGGGATTGGCGGGCAGCTCAACGGTTGGCTCGCCACCAGACACGAAAACCGAGTTCGGCAACAAGCTTTCCAGCCCGCCGACGATATCACGGGCAACTATATCAACGTCATCCAGTAACTCTTTTTCGTGGTACACAGCCCGATAACCCAGCTGTTCCGCCTTGGCCACTGCCGCCTGGCATGCCTGTTCGAGATTGGCAACAACGTAATACGGGCTCGATGGCGGCTCAGCATTAACGGGGATTGAGCGAGTCAGCAGCCGCCTAATGTCTTCGGGCAATTTGTCAGCAAGATCCACATTAAAACTGTCGACAGCCGACCCTGTCATTGGCCCGGAACCAATTACCGCCGGATCATCTCCGGCCACATCCGATATGACCAATGTCACTACCCGGCGCGGCTGCAGCCACTGCGCCAGCCCACCTGCCTTGATGCGGGACAACCGCTTTCGCAAGGAATTGCACTGTGAAATAGTGAGACCAGAAGCAAGCAGCCACTGATTCAATCGTACGAGTTGGCCGGGCCCGACATCATCCGCCAGGCTTTCAACAACCGCGGACGCACCGCCGGACAACAATACCAGGACCGCGGCAGCCACTGGTATTTTTCGGACAAACGATTCCAGCGCCTTGCCGGATTCGAGGCTGGACTGATCAGGAACCGGATGACCACCCTCATGCACCGGCCATGGCAACGGTTCAGCGTAACCGGTCTTGGTGACAATAAAGGCGTCAACAATTCTCTCGCCAAGCTCATCCGCCGCGCCCGACACCATGGTTGTTGCGGCTTTGCCCAAAGCAATAACATACACAGGGTCGCCTGCAAAATGATCCCGGGAGCGAAGATGCTGCGACACACAACGCCGGCCATTTACGGCGTCGACAGCCGCCAGGTAAATGGCCAGTAAATCGCGGCGCGACTTATCCGAGTGCATCAAATCCACGTTGCAGATCCAGCTTGAGATCCTCAACATCTTCAAGACCAACAGCGACACGCAGCAGTCCATCACTGATACCGGCAGCCGCGCGCACCTCGGGGCTGACGCGACCGTGTGTTGTTGTTGCCGGGTGTGTCAGGATGGTCTTGGTATCGCCGAGATTGGCGGTAATAGATACCAGCTGCGTGGCATCACAAAACTGCCAGGCCTGCTGCTGACCACCCTTGATTTCGAATGACAATACACCACCACCGGCCCGCTGTTGCTGTTGTGCCAGTGCATGCTGCGGATGCGAGTCAAGGCCCGTATAATACACGCGGTCAACACGATCGTGCGCTTCCAGCCATTGCGCCAGCTCCAGCGCCCGCCTGCTGTGGGCCTCCATGCGCAATTCAAGAGTTTCTAACCCTTTTAATGCCACCCAGGCATTGAAAGGACTCATCGACGGCCCGCAGGTACGCTGAAAACCGTAGACATCGGTACCTACCAGTTCCTTGCTGCCAATGACGGCGCCGCCAACGGTACGGCCCTGGCCATCGATATACTTCGTTGTTGATACGATGGAGACATCGGCGCCCAGTGCCAACGGTACCTGCAGCGCGGCTGTACACAGCGTATTATCGACTACCAGAAGGCAACCATGCCGGTGAGCGAGTTGTGCCAGTTCCTTTATGTCAACCAGTTCCAGCAACGGGTTTGATGGCGTCTCAATAAACAGTAACCTTGTATTATCCTGGATCGCCGCTTCCCATGCCGACAGATCCTTGAGATCAACAAAATCCGTGGCAATACCAAACCGGCCAAGGTAATTGGTGAACAGCAAGGTTGTGCTGCCAAATATGCTGCGCGATGAAACGATATGATCACCGGCTTTCAATAACGCCATGCAGGTTGCCAGTATCGCCACCATGCCTGAACCGGTTGCGACGCAGGACTCGCCACCTTCAAGTGCGGCCATGCGTTTCTCAAACATACGCACGGTCGGGTTGGTAAAGCGGGAATAGATATTGCCTTCAGTGCGACCGGCAAAACGGTCGGCAGCAGCCTCTGCCGTATCAAATACAAAGCTGGATGTAGTGAATATGGGCTCGCCCTGCTCGCCCTGCTCTGAACGCTCCTGGCCAGCGCGCACCGCCCGGGTCGCAAAACGCCAATCAGGATTCTTGTTTTCTGACATACGTGCCTCCTTCCAACAGTACTTCTCGATGCAAGCCATATTTTTCGCGGGCACAAAAAAACCCGCCGGCACAGCCAAAGCGGGATTACTCTCCTCTCTTTAGCTGCATTTGTTATGCGCCCGCAAGCTGAGCTCAAATCGGCGCGATGAAGGTACCGTATACCAACAGTCAATTTCGGTCAAGTCACCAACGGCTGAATCACCCGACCTGCCAGGAAATCTGGCAGGCTAGTGCGAGTATGTATGTAACTCTGTTGACGACAACTCGTTGGATGTATTGCGTTCAGACTTGGCGCCATCAGAGCGCATGGATTCAATACGATCCAGGTAATCCTGGTTAACGTCGCCGGTCACGTATTCACCATTGAAGCAGGAAGCATCAAAACGTGTAATCACCGGGTTGCCCTCTTTGGCTGATTCAACAAGATCATCCAGGTCCTGGTAAATCAGGCGGTCGGCGCCGATGGCGCGGGCAATCTCCTCGTCACTACGATTGTTTGCGATCAACTCGTGCACGCTGGGCATATCAATGCCGTAGACATTGGGATAGCGCACCGGCGGTGCAGCCGAGGCAAAATACACCTTGCGTGCACCGGCGTCCCGGGCCATCTGGATAATCTGCTTGGACGTGGTGCCGCGAACTATGGAATCGTCTACCAGCAATACCACCTTGTCACGGAATTCGAGATCAATAACATTGAGTTTCTGGCGCACGGATTTCTTGCGCTGCGCCTGGCCGGGCATGATAAAGGTGCGGCCAATGTAACGGTTCTTGATAAAACCTTCGCGATACTTGATGTCCAGTTCATATGCCATTTGCAGCGCCGCAGTACGACTGGTATCCGGTATCGGTATGACAACATCAATATCCTGGCAATCCTTCCATTCACGCTGGATCTTGTGTGCCAGTTTTTCACCCATGCGCAAGCGGGTCTTGTGAACCGCAACACCATCCATTATGGAGTCCGGGCGCGCCATGTAGACAAACTCAAACAGGCACGGGGTAATTTGCGAGGTCTCGGCACACTGGCGGCGATGAACGTGGCCGTTGAGGTCAATAAATATCGCCTCGCCTGGTGCAATATCGGCAATCATTTCAAAACCAAGCACATCCAGCGCCACGCTTTCGGATGCCACCATGAACTCCGGACCCTTGTCGGTCTCCCGTTTGCCATAAACAATGGGGCGAATACCGTGCGGGTCACGAAACGCCAGCAGGCCAAAACCGACTATCATGGAAACAACTGCATAGGCTCCCTTGCAGCGACGATGCACACCGGCTACAGCACGGAATATCTGGTCAGGATCGAGACGCAGGTCGCCGGTTACCATAAGCTCGTGGGCCAGGATATTCAGCAGAACTTCAGAGTCCGAGGTGGTATTGATATGGCGCAGGTCTTCGCGGAACAGTTCTTCGCGCAGGATGTCTGAGTTGGTCAGGTTGCCGTTGTGCGCGAGCGCCAGCCCATGTGGTGAATTCACATAAAAAGGCTGTGCCTCGGCAGGTGAATCACAACCGGCGGTAGGATAGCGAACATGACCGATACCGACATTGCCCTGAAGCTGGATCATGTGGCGGGTGCGGAAAACGTCGCGTACGAGGCCGTTATCCTTGCGCAGGTAGACGCGTCGACCATCACTGGTAAGAATACCGGCCGCATCCTGGCCGCGGTGTTGCAGAACAGTGAGGCCTTCATAAAGAGCCTGATTGACCGGGCCCTTACCCAGAATACCGATGACGCCGCACATGAAAATCCCCTGCTTCTAAAATCAATAGTCTAGTCGTAGCTGATATGACGGGCAATATCAGATGGCAGAAATTGCGACGATGACAATGCCGCAATTTCAAAATAGGGTGCAAATTCGGATTTTTTCCACCAGTCACTTTTTGGAATTGCCGGTAACAGCGACGCCGCGAGAAAACCAATAACCACGATTACCCCACCACGAGCCGCTCCAATAGCGGCACCGAGTATGTAATTGGACAATTTCAGCAACGGTTTTTGCGTGAGCAGCTTGTTAAAATAGTGTGTTGCCACCGACCCCAGTACAAACACGATGACAAACACTACCACGAATGCCACCACCAACCTCATACCCGGCTGGGCAATATCCTTGTCGAACACTACAGCTACATCTTCGGCAAACACCCACGCCAGGAAACTGGAAATCACCCAGGTCAGCAAAGACAGGAATTCCTTGACGAATCCGCGCCATATACCAACGGCAATAGACAGTAATACGACCCCGGCAATGAGGAAGTCCAGGCTACTCAGGGATTGCGGCATAATCTGACCAACACCAAAAAATGGTTTCAAATAATTTGCCCATCGAATTCAGCGTACGGCCAGCACCGCGCCCTTGATGCCGGTGTCATCAAGGATGCGCTGTTGCATGCTGTCGGCCTGGGCCTTGCGATCGTAAGGCCCGACCCGTACGCGCACTGCCGGGCCGCTACGCAGTTGAACCGGCTCGGTGCTCACCTTGAAGCCCCCCGCAGACAACTGGTCGCGAATCCGTTCAACGTTCTTCGGATTGGCAAAGGTGCCCAGCTGGATCACCCAGCCCGCATTCTGGCCGGCCGGTTTTTTGGTCACCGCTGCCTGGTGTGAAGCTGGTGCAACCGCGGGTTTTGACGCGGTTGCTGCTGCCTGGATCTTTTCCGGTTGCGATTGCGGTTCAGGCTTGACGGTAATGGTCTTGGTCTGCGTCGATTGACTGCTCTTTGGTTCTTCAGCAACCGGGTCAGGCGCAGGCGTTGAGGACCCGGAATCAGCCGCTACTTTCTCATGGCTACGACGCATGTCTTCCACCCGGGTCACAATCACCTGGGTCTCGGCCGGGCCCGCTGACGGCTGCTGAGGCTCCCATTCATTCTTGTCGAGAACCATTGGCACCAGGATAACTGCCAACGAAACCACGACAATGGCGCCAACAATGCGATGGCGCGGATTGAAATTCTGCTCAGGCACGGAATTATTATCAGCCATGTGAACACGCTCGGTTTTCGATTGCCGCGAGTATACCACCTGCCAGCTCGAAGGAACCAAACACCACGACCTGATCGCCGGCCGTTGCATTTCTCAGCGCCGCGTCAAACGCCAGCTCGACAGTGGCCAATTGCTGGCAACAAGTCACGTCAATTCCCGCTGCAACGGCAGACGCCAGCAGCTCATCGGCACTGGCGGCTCGGGCACCGGCCATAGCAGCGATATACCAGGCATCAAACACATCGCCAACCGTCCTGGCTGCGGCAATGCGATCCTTGTCACGATACATGGACCACACTGCCAACCTGCGTCCAGCGGTCGGTCGGGATCGCAGTACGTCGCCCAGGACCCGGGCGCTATCCTCGTTATGTGCCACATCGACAATGATTTCGGCGTCGGAAACCGTACCGGCAGGATAGACCTGGAAGCGGCCGGCAATTCGAGCTTCTCGCAAACCGGTTTCCACAGCTTCCTGGCTGACGGCCAGGGGTAACCCGCCGAGGCGAAGCGCGGCAATCACGCCGGCCGCGTTATTCAGCTGGGCTTTTCCAGTCATGGCTGGCAACGGCAGTTCAACCGGCACCGAATCGGCTTGCCGCCACTGCCAGCCGGATTCAGACGAAGTGAAACTGAATAGGTCGCCAAGCTGCAGCAGGCTCGCCCCCACGGTATCCGCGCATTCCCGTATGCTGGCGGGTGGCGCCGGATCACTACAAATCACGACCTTCCCCGGGCGCATGATGCCGGCTTTTTCGCGACCGATGGTTTCGCGGTCATGGCCCAGCCAGTCCTGGTGATCCAGGCCGATCTGGGTAATTAGCGCCACATCGGCATCAATCACGTTGACCGCATCCAACCTGCCGCCCAGGCCCACTTCCAGGACCCAGGCATCCAGGTTCGCCTGCCGAAAACACCAGAAGGCACACAAGGTACCGTACTCAAAATAGGTCAGCGGGGTGTCGCCACGCGCGTTTTCAACGGCGTCAAACCCGGCGCATAGCGTTGCATTATCCAAGGGCTTGCCGTTAATACTGACGCGTTCGTTGTAATGCACCAGGTGCGGCGAGGTATAGGAACCAACACGATAGCCATCAGCGGCCAGTATGGTCGACAGCAAGGTGACGCTGGAACCCTTGCCATTGGTCCCGGCAACAGAAATCACCGGGCAGCCAGGGTGGGCAGATTCGCCCTCGAACATGCGTGAATACACCTGGCGCACCCGCTCCAGGCCCAGCTCAATGGAGGCCGGGTGCTGTTGTTCGATGTAACCAAGCCACTGGTCAAGCGTCATGGGTGGCAACAAGGAGTGGTGCGTGGATCAGGCCTTTGAAACGTGCGCCGGGGCGACCGGCTCGGCAGCCACCCGGTCAATGCGCGATGACAGTATGGAAAGAATGTTGCCAATACGGTCACGCATATCGCGACGATCGACAATCACATCGACGGCGCCATGCTCCAGCAGGAACTCGGAGCGCTGAAAACCTTCAGGCAAGGTTTCGCGCACGGTTTGTTCAATCACGCGCGGACCGGCAAAACCGATCAAGGCATTGGGTTCAGCGACAATCACGTCGCCCAGCATCGCCAGGCTGGCGGAAACGCCGCCCATGGTCGGATCGGTCAACACGGAAATAAACGGGATGCCTTTTTCGCCCATGCGCGCCAGGGCAGCACTGGTCTTGGCCATTTGCATCAAGGACAGCAATGCCTCTTGCATGCGGGCCCCGCCACTGGCCGAGAAACATACCAGCGGTATCTGTTGTTCCAGGCAAACATTCACCGCGCGGACAAAGCGCTCACCAACTACCGAGCCCATGGAGCCGCCCATGAAACGGAATTCGAATGAGCATGCTACCAGCGGCTGGCCGTTGACCTGCCCCTGCAAGACAATCAGCGCATCTTTTTCGCTGGTGGTTTTCTGGGCGATGGCTATGCGTTCCTTGTATTTTTTGCTGTCCTTGAAATTCAAGGCATCAATAGGTGAAAGGTTGGCGCCAATTTCGTGACGAGGCTCCTTGTCCAGAAACAGGTCGAGACGTTCACGCGCGCCGATGCGCATGTGATGCGTGCACTTGGGACAAACACTTTGATTTTCTTCCAGTTCGGCGCGATACAACACGGCGCCACAGGCAGGGCATTTCTTCCACAGACCTTCCGGGATGGACTTCTTGCCATCACTCTTGATCTTTGGCGGCAATAACTTGTCAAACCAGCTCATGCTGAGACTCCAACTTCGTCGATGGCTGTTCTGAGCACAGCCATAAATTGTTCTGCTTCTTCGGCAATCTTGTCGACACCGCCGTTCACCCGGGCCAACCGGGCCACCAAGGCACTGCCAACAACTATAGCATCTGCAACACCGGCAACCGCTGCTGCAGTCTCGGGATCCTTGATACCAAATCCGACGCCCAGTGGCAGCTTGGTAAACTGTCGAATTTGTTCAAGTTTATCATGGACTTCGGCAGTATTCATATTGCTGGCGCCAGTGACACCACGCAAGGAAACATAATAGATGAAACCGCGCGCGGCTGCCGCAACACGGCGCATGCGCTCAGCCGTACTGGTGGGTGCCAGCAAGAAAATCGGATCGATATGTTTCAGCGCCAATTCCCTGGTGAAATCCTCGGCTTCCTCGGGTGGCAGATCCACCGTCAACACACCATCAACACCGGCTGCAGCTGCAGCCTGGGCAAATTTCGCGTAGCCCATGACTTCCACGGGATTCAGGTAACCCATTAATATTACGGGAGTTTCCTGATCCTCATGGCGAAACTGCTGAACCATGGCCAACACATCACGCAGGCTGACATTGTGTGTCAGTGCACGCTCACTGGCATGCTGGATGACCGGGCCTTCAGCCATGGGGTCGGAAAATGGCACGCCCACTTCAAGAATATCGGCGCCGCCACGAACCAGGGCATGCATCACCGGCACGGCCGCTTCCGGTGACGGATCACCGGCTGTAATAAATGGCACCAGGGCCTTTCGACCGGATGATTTCAAAGATTCAAAACGGCTGGCAATTCGAGACATCAGAATGTAATCCCCTCTCGTGCCGCCACGGTGTGCACATCCTTGTCGCCACGACCGGAAAGGTTGATGACGATGGTTTTGTTTTTGCCCAGCTGTTTCGCCAGCTTTTTGCCATAAGCTACAGCGTGGGACGATTCCAGCGCCGGCAATATCCCTTCGACCCGGG
Source organism: Gammaproteobacteria bacterium (assembly GCA_029880545.1). Classification (NCBI taxonomy): domain Bacteria; kingdom Pseudomonadati; phylum Pseudomonadota; class Gammaproteobacteria; species Gammaproteobacteria bacterium. The sequence goes on from JAOUOD010000002.1 coordinate 189,478, forward strand.
TCAACTCGTGAAATGCTGCCAACGCTTCATTGTCGTCAATGGCGACATAGTTGGCGCGACCGCAATCCTTCAGCCAGGCATGCTCGGGACCAACACCCGGGTAATCGAGCCCGGCGGAAACGGAATGGGTTTCGATAATCTGGCCATCATCGGTTTCCATCAGGTAAGTGCGATTGCCGTGCAACACACCGGGGCGACCGGCACACAGCGGTGCCGCATGTCGACCCGTATCCAGGCCATCGCCAGCGGCCTCGACACCATAAATAGCCACATCCTTGTCATCGATGTACGGATAAAACAGGCCCATGGCATTGGAACCGCCGCCGACGCAGGCCACCAGCGCATCGGGCTGACGGTCTTCAAATTCGCGAATCTGGTATTTCACTTCACGGCCAATGACAGACTGGAAGTCGCGCACCATGGCCGGGTACGGATGCGGACCGGCAACCGTACCAATAATATAAAAGGTATTGTCGATATTGGTGACCCAGTCTCGCATGGCCTCGTTGAGCGCATCCTTGAGGGTCCTGGAGCCGGACTCCACCGGCACCACGGTCGCACCCAGGAGTTTCATGCGATAGACATTGATAGCCTGCCGGGCAATATCCTCCGAGCCCATGTACACCACGCACTCCATTCCCAGTCGCGCCGCCACGGTGGCCGATGCCACACCGTGCTGACCGGCGCCGGTCTCGGCAATAATGCGGGTTTTGCCCATGCGCTTGGCCAGCAAGGCCTGGCCGATGGTGTTGTTTACCTTGTGCGCACCGGTGTGATTCAGGTCTTCGCGCTTGAGATAGATGCGGGCACCGCCCCAGGCGGCGGTCAGGCGTTGGGCCGGATAAAGCGGGGATGGCCGCCCCACGTAGAGCCGAAGATCGTCCATGAACTCGGCCTGGAATTCCGGATCCTCACGATAGCGCTCGTAGGCTACACGCAATTCCGTCAGCGGCTGCATCAGGGTTTCGGCAACAAACATGCCGCCGTAGGGACCAAAATGGCCGCGATCATCAGGTAATGTGTAATCAGTCATATGCTGCTCTTACTGCCTTGGTGAATGCAGCCATCAGCGCTGCATCCTTGATTCCTTTTTCCCGCTCGACACCGGAACTCACGTCAACCGCGTACGGCCGGACTTGCCGGATCGCGGCCTGGACATTGCCAGGGTTCAGTCCACCCGCCAGGATGACGGGCCTGGTGATTCCCTCGGGAACCTGCGCCCAGTCAAACACCTCGCCGGTTCCGCCCGCCGCATTCACGGAATAACTGTCCACCAGCAGACCACAACTGTCATCGTAATTGGATGCAGCCACGGCCAGGTCCGTGCCCGGCTTCATTCGAATCGCCTTGATATAAGGCTTGGCAAAGTTACGGCAATACTCGGCCGGTTCATCGCCATGAAACTGGAGCAAATCCACAGCCGTGCGCTCGATAACCGTTTCCACCAGCTCCGGGTCCGCGTCCACGAACAAGGCCACCTTGGTGACAAATGCGGGTACCTGCGCCATCAACCGGGCCGCGGCTGCCACGTCAACCGCCCTCGGGCTGGCAGGCACAAACACGAACCCCAAGGCATCGGCGCCGGCATCCACTGCAGCTTCTGCATCCTCGGTACGGGTAATGCCGCAAATCTTGACTCGTGTGCGCATAACACTGCCCTCTCGGCGAGCGCGCAAGCTTACCAAAGCCCTGTGCCGGGCGGAAGTTGCGGTATATTAAAGTGCTCCGGGTACTCAATCCGGGTCAGGTACAGGCCATCGGCAGGCGCCGTGACCCCGCCCCGGGTTCGATCGCGCATCTCCAATACCTCGCGCGCCCATTCCGGGGGCTGCTCACCCGTACCGATAGCCATCAATACGCCGGCAATATTGCGCACCATGTGGTGCAGAAAGGCATCGGCATAGACAATGATATGGATAAACTCGCCCTGCCGGATAACGTCCAGTTTGCGTATTTCGCGCACCGGGCTCTTGGCCTGGCAATGCACGGTTCGGTAGGAACTGAAATCATGGCGACCAAGCAGAAAACTGGCGCCGTGCTGCATGAGCGTGGCATCAAGATCGCGGTATTCATGGGTTACCCGACGATACAACAATGCCGGTGCTGACTGGCGATTCAGAATAACATAACGATACCAGCGACCTGTTGCCGAGAACCGGGCATGAAACTCGTCGTCCACCACATCGATCCAGCGCAACTTGATGTCGTCGGGCAACTGCGCGTTAACGCCGCGAAACCACGAATACTGGCTACGCTCGGCCCGTGTATCAAAATGAATTACCTGGGCGCTGGCATGCACACCAGTATCAGTACGGCCGGCGGTAATAACGCGAACAGTTTCGTTGGCAACAAATGATACGGCACGCTCCACCTCGCCCTGAACGGTGCGCGAGCCCTCCTGGTATTGCCAGCCGTAAAAGCTGGCGCCGCAATATTCGACTATGGCTGCAATTCGCATGGCGCCAGTATACCCGGTCAGCCTGTTACTGCCGAGCCTAACGCTTGCGGTTCAAACGTATGGCAGTCTGCCGATCCGGCACATATAACTGCCTGGTACAGCGCGAGTAGCTGACGTCAAACGCGGCCATCGCCATGGGACTGGTGGCGGCATCTGCCTGCTTTACCACGACCATTAGCGCACCCTGACTCTTGAACACTGCTGCCGGGATCATGATCTCTGAAATGGAGTCGGGCGCGAGCTCATACTTGCCAAGCAACTTGTAACGGAACCGTGGCTCAACATTCCGGCCATCAGCGGAGTAATCAATTCGCGTCTCAAGAATGATGTGTGCCTCGGTAAAACGGGTTTCCGGTTTATCCGTTGAAATGGTAACGACGGCCGGCTGCGTTGACGATTCCGATAACACCAGGCCGGTTACGGCCAAACCTGCACCGTCAGACAATCGCCACGAGCCCGAGCCATAAACCCGGTCCATGTAGGCCTGGCGCCCGGGATCAGCCTCGCCAAGATTTGGACCAAGAGTCTGCGACAGGGTGTTGATGGGTATATGAAGCGTGTCTTGTTTCACGCAACCAGGCAACTCTCCGGCGTACGTTGACGATGAAATACACCAGGCAATTACCGGCAGGACAAAAGATATTTTTCGGAAACAATTCATTACATGATTGTGCATCAAAACCGGCATAGTGCGCAACGATCATGAATGCCGGATAAACGGCCAGACCATGGGCAAAGGATCAGACCGATGGCGAACACTGGCGCAGACAACAGCGCTATTCTTCATCATGGACTAACTGTTCGAAATGACCTGTATCAAACATTCAATACATGGGGGATAAACCAGTGTTGGCGAAAGAAAGGAATATCACCGATTTGACTGTTTCATTGAATCGTTTTACCGGGAGTTATGAACATGTACTCGGAACAAACAGTCCACAGCCAGCCGAAATTATCACTGTTATGGATGCAACCGACCAGCATGAAGCCGAATTGTTTCTTCAGATCAACATTGATCTTCACAGGAACCGTACAAATAGTGCAATACTTGTTACTAATTGCGACAAAAGACCGGCAACTGACTTATGCCGATGGGGAGGCAGTCATAAGCAGATTAGTCGCTACTGCGAAACCAATTGCAGTGCTGCCCTGACACGCCCGTCATGACCACTGGGTTAACGACCACACTGCACGGAAAAAATGTCCCGCAGCGCATAAACAAAAGACCCGGCTGGCGCCGGGTCAATTGTTCCCTTCCCTGGGAGTACCACTCCTTTAAACAACACCGGGCAGCCCGAACACAAGCGGGACCACATAACTGAACACATATCGGGATAGACTCATGAGACTGCTGAAATGGTATTGATTGCAGGAATGGCCGAAACAAATATTGCAGGGTCGCCATCCCTGGCGAATTGCGCAATCCATCACTTCCTCCATTGAAGTCTAGCTATATCCCTATGCCCTTATCCGAAGGGTCGGCGAAGTATAAAACAATGTATTTTCGAAACACAATGCAGCGCATATGACAGGCGGGTCGACAGTTATTTGTAATATATAATTATGAATTCCACGCCGGTGACTTTTTCACCAAAACCAGAAAATCAGCCAAATTTGGCAATTTCTGAAGACATGGTCGAGCATGAACAAGTGTTGTCAATCCAGACCTGGTGAGCAAGGAAAAATAACAGGGTTACTACCCCCGATTGCAGGTTACGGGTCACAATGCGGGGGATCGGGAAACATTCTTCAATCAAATAAATGACTTAGCAATGCGCGACTTGGCAAGAAAACATTTACAACAATGCAAACCTGTTTACTGGTATCCCGGTAATCGGCTTATACCTACCGATCAGGATATTATGTCCATATCGTCCACACCTTGATAACCACGGGGCAGCTTCAGGCCACGCAAGGCTCGCTCTCCAACGTAATGCTCAAGGTCAGCTGATGTAAGATTACGCTTTTTGCTTCCCGCGAGAACCATCAGGCTCTTGTCTTCGGCATAGGCAACAACCTTCACCACCCGCTCTTCGCCTTTTTTGAGCTTGGCAGTCGGTACATTGATAATCTTGTTGCCCTTGCCCTTGGCCATCTCCGGCAACTCGGCAATCATGAAAGTCAGAAGGTGGCCGGCACTGGTAACCGCGGCTATCCAGTCTTCGTCGTAACTGGTTACGCGCTGTGGCGGTAATACCCTGGCACCTTCCGGCACCTTGAGAACAGCCTTGCCATTCTTGTTCTTGGCATACAACTCCCCAAGCTTGGCAACAAAACCGTAACCGTAACTTGTGGCCAACAGGTATTTGTCATCCGGGTCACCAAGCATGACACCGGCAAAGCTTGCGCCCGCAGGGGGATTAAACGTACCGGACAGGGGTTCACCCTGGCCGCGGGCCGACGGCAACTTGTGCGCCGGCATGGAATAGGTTCGGCCGGTGGAATCAATAAACACCACTTGCTGGTTGCTTCGTCCCTTGGCCGCATCAAGAAAACGATCTGTGCCCTTGTAGCTGAGCGCCCGCGGATCCACTTCATGACCTTTGCCTGCACGCACCCAGCCCTTTTCCGACAAGATGGCGGTAACCGGTTCCGTCGGCATTAACTGCGTCAGGTCAATGGCCTGTGCCAGTTCACGCTCGACTATGGGTGAGCGCCGCTCGTCTCCGAATTCATGCGCATCCGCAACCAGTTCATCGCGTACCAGTTTTTTCAGTTTTGCCCGCGATCCGAGAATGCTGCTCAATTCCTTGCGTTCTCGTTCCAGCTCTTCCTGCTCGCCACGAATTTTCATTTCTTCAAGCTTGGCCAGGTGGCGCAACTTGGTTTCTAGTATGGCTTCGGCCTGGATATCGGTCAGCTTGAACCGCTTCATCAATACCGGCTTGGGTTCATCCTCGGTCCGGATGATCCTGATCACCTCGTCGAGGTTAAGATAGGCAACAAGCAGACCCGCCAGGACATGCAACCGCGCCTCGACACGCTCCAGGCGCCACTGCAAACGACGCTGCACCGTGTGCAGACGAAATATCAGCCATTCGCTCAACAGGTCCCGCAAGTTGAATACGCGTGGCCGCCCCTTCAAGCCAATCATGTTGAGATTGACACGGTACGTTCGCTCGAGATCAGTGGTGGCAAACAGGTGTGACATCAATTCATCTGCATCCACCCGGTTGGATCGCGGCACGATCACCAGTCGCATCGGGTTTTCATGATCAGATTCGTCACGCAGGTCCTCGACCATGGGCAGTTTCTTGTTCTGCATCTGCCTGGCAATCTGTTCAAGCACCTTGGCGCCGGAAACCTGGTACGGCAATGCGGTCAGCACAATGTCGCCATTCTCGCGGGTCCAGCGGGCGCGCATCCTGATTGAACCGTTACCGGTTTCATACATCTGTTTCAGCTCGGCCCTGGGCGTAATGATTTCGGCCTCGGTCGGATAGTCCGGGCCTTTTACATGCTTGAGCAGCTTGCTTATGGGTGTTTTCGGATCGTCCAGCAACAATACACAGGCTTCAACTACCTCGCGAACGTTATGCGGTGGTATATCGGTAGCCATACCCACTGCAATGCCGGTTGTGCCATTCAATAATACGTTGGGCAAACGCGCCGGCATCACCTTGGGCTCGTGCAGCGTGCCGTCAAAATTGGGAATCCAGTCCGTCGTACCCTGGCCCAGTTCGGATAACAGCACCTGCGAGAACCGGGTTAAACGCGACTCGGTATAACGCATGGCCGCGAAAGACTTGGGATCATCGGGCGAGCCCCAGTTGCCCTGGCCATCAATGAGCGGGTAACGATAACTAAAGGACTGCGCCATCAGCACCATGGCTTCGTAACAGGCCGAATCACCATGCGGGTGGAACTTGCCCAATACATCACCCACGGTACGGGCAGACTTCTTGTACTTGGCCGCGGCATTCAGCCCAAGCTCGGACATGGCATAGACGATTCGTCGCTGTACCGGCTTGAAACCATCGCCGATATGCGGCAATGCCCGGTCCAGGATGACGTACATGGAATAATTGAGATACGCCTGCTCGGTAAACTCGGCAAGGGTTACCTGCTCGGTACGCGCCAACTTGGGCGCGGCGGCTTCAACAACAACCTGGCTTTTGCTTTTCGACGACGACTTGCCCGCTTTGCGCGCAGTCTTTTTGGCCGCCTTCTTTGCTGATTTCCTTGCGACGCGTTTCTTCTTGGCAGCCATCAGTTCACCTCCGCCTTGTCGCCTTTTTGTTCCAGCCACGCCTTGCGATCAGCCGAGCGTTTCTTGGCCAGCAGCATATCCATAATCTTGTCTGCCGGGTCGCGACCACTGTTGATGGTCAGCTGAACCAGTCGCCGGCTCGCCGGGTCCATGGTGGTTTCACGCAGCTGCGAAGGATTCATTTCACCCAGCCCCTTGAAACGCTGGACATTCACCTTGCCACGCAGCTTGTCTTCTTCGATGGTTTTCAGCACTCGCGCCTTTTCAGCCTCATCAAGCGCGTAATAAATCTTCTTGCCGACATCGATACGATATAAAGGTGGCATGGCCACATAGATATGCCCCTCTTCCACCAGCTTGCGGAAATGTTTGACAAACAGGGCGCATAACAACGTGGCAATATGCAGGCCGTCTGAATCAGCATCAGCAAGAATACAAATCTTGCCGTATCGCAAACCGGCCAGGCTATCGGAGCCGGGATCAACGCCGAGGGCCACGGCAATATCGTGCACTTCCTGGGACGCCAGCACTTCTCCTGAATCCACTTCCCAGGTATTCAGGATTTTTCCGCGCAGCGGCATGATCGCCTGGAATGTTCGATCACGCGCCTGCTTTGCCGAGCCGCCCGCGGAATCACCCTCTACCAGGAACAACTCGGCACGACCCAGATCCTGGTCGGAACAATCGGCCAGCTTGCCGGGCAAGGCCGGGCCAGTACCGATTTTCTTGCGCTCAACGCGCTTGCCGGCGCGCAACCGCGCCTGGGCATTATCAATGGCAAGCTGGGCAATGGTTTCAGCGATGGCAATGTGCTGGTTCAACCAAAGACCAAAACCATCCTTCGCCGCTGTCTGCATGAACGCCGCGGCTTCTCGCGATGACAGTCTATCCTTGGTCTGCCCGGAAAACTGCGGCTCTTTCATTTTCAGGGACAGGACAAAACTGCAACGGTTCCAGATATCATCCGGTGCCAGCTTGATACCGCGAGGCAGCAGGTTGCGATATTCGCAGAACTCGCGCATGGCTTCGGTCAAGCCTTGACGGAAACCGTTTACATGGGTGCCATCCTGGGGTGTCGGGATCAGGTTGACGTAACTTTCCATTACCGGCTCACCGCCCTGGGGTTGCCAGGCGATGGCCCAGTCGGCTTCCTCGTCTGCAGACTTGTAGCTGCCAACAACCGGGTCTTCGGGCAACAGCTCATGGTCACCCAGTTCGGACAACAGGTAATCCTTGAGGCCGTCTTCGTATTGCCATTCCTCGTTATCCTTGCTGTCGGCCTCGTTGGCAAACGAAACATACAAGCCCGGGCACAGAACGGCCTTGGCACGCAAGACATGCTTCAAACGCGGAACGCTGAACTTGACCGAATCAAAGAATTTGGCATCAGGCCAGAAATGTATGGTGGTACCGGTAACACGTGCACCAACTGAACCGACCGCTCGAAGACTGGAGGTTTTCTGGCCGTCGGCAAAGCTCATCTTGTGTTCCTTGCCGCCACGGCGAACCAGCACTTCCAGCTTTTTCGACAAGGCGTTAACAACGGATACACCAACACCGTGAAGACCGCCCGAGAAAGTATAGTTCTTGTTGGAGAACTTGCCGCCTGCATGCAGGCGCGTCAGTATGACTTCGACACCGGATACCTTCTCGCCCTTGTGCTTGTCCACCGGCATGCCGCGACCATCATCCTTGACCGACAGCGAGCCATCCTTGTGCAGTGTCACCTCGACCGAGGATGCGTGGCCGGCGATGGCTTCGTCAACACTGTTATCAATAACTTCCTGGGCGAGATGGTTGGGGCGTTCCGTCTGGGTATACATCCCGGGACGGCGACGGACCGGTTCAAGACCGGTTAAAACCTCAATGGCGGACGAATCGTAGGCTGATGACATTCAGTTCATGCAAAGAAAACCAGTTGGCTGATCTTGTATCACAAATTTCTGTATTTATCATGCCATTCCGCTCAAAAACCCGCGGGAACGGGTTTTTGGTACCGGCAAATGGTCAGACGCTGTCGGTTGCGGATGCGGGGCATGATTACTGGAATGCCTCTGCTTCAACTTCGAGATAGGCAAGACTTACCAGGCGTCCGATATGCTCGTTAAAGCGTACCCAGCCCGTATAGGATTTCAGTGCTCCGACAACAGTCGGCTTCATTTCGAAATCGCTTTTGCCGGCATTGTACTCGGTGGTTACCGTGCTGCGCAGGGTATCGAGGAAGTGCCGGTAAGTGCTGGCCACTTCCTGGCCACCCGCCTTGCCGTGCCCGGGTACATACAGCGTGGCACCGGTTTGCATTGCCCGGTCTATGGCAGCGATGTTGCCTTTGAAGCTACTGCTGGATATTCCCACCATGCCATTGCGAACAATATCACCGGTCAGGATTGCCTTTAATTCCGGAATCTCCACCATAATATCATTCTCGCTATGGGCAAGCCCGGTATGGTGAATACGGAAACTGAGGTCGCCGATTCGGATCACATCACCATCCTTGACGACCTTGTTGGGCACTACCGGTTTCGTACCTGCGACGGCATTGGCGGTTGCTTCGTTAAACAACTTGATCCAGCGATCGCCTTCTCCTTCATTTGCCTGCTTGATCATGTTTGCATGAGCATAAATATCAATGCCGGGATTGGCCTGGCTGAAAGCCTGGTTCCCAAGCCAGTGATCACCGTGCGCATGGGAGTTGAAGACGGCGACAACCGGTTTGTCAGTAATACCGCGAATCTTCTTCAGCGCCATGTCGCCGACATAGACACTGGTGCCAGGATCCATGACCACCACACCCTCGCTTGAGATCACAAATATAATGTTGTTGCGAAATCCCTGGTTGGCAATGGTGGGCTCGCTTACTGGCCCGTAGATTACATACAGCCTGTCATTAAGCCGGGTTAACGGGTAGTCCGTCTTGATGACCTTCGACGCATCAGCGCCGACAATACCGGTCATAAAGATCAACAGGCCGGCAATCAATCCCGATCTCTTTGCATACAAAAGCTTCTGCATAACTTCCTCCTGGATTCTCTCCATGCCTCCGCCGGCACCCTGCTCGCGGTCGGAGGCGTATTCAATGTCCTTTAGATCAGGCAACCCGCGACCACTGCTCCGGCATCAACGCCTGATCAAGATCAGTACCCATAATGCGGTTGGCGAAAATGGCCAACAACTTGTTTCCATAAATCAGGATGACTTCCAGTACTTGCTCCCGCGTATAGCCGGCAGCCAGGAAGGTGTCCACATCGGCATCGTCCACATGGCCATTGGTGCAGACCAGCTTGCTGGCGAACCGGTGCAATGCTTCCAGCTTTTGATCACCCAGCGACTCACCGTTACGCAGACGACTGACAGTCTGCTCGGCAACGCCTCCCATTTTGGCAAACGTCGAATGCGCTGCAACGCAGTACGAACACTCTCCCTCCCGGGTCACTGCCAGCAGTATTACATGTTGCTCTTCCTCCGAAAACGAGGTGTTATGTACAAGACTGTCGAGGCTCATGTAGGCCTCCAGTATTCTCGGTGATACCGCCATGGCGCCAAGCGCATTGGGAATAAACCCGTAATGCCCCTTAACCATCGCCAGCATTTTGCCGGATTCCACGGGAGCGGTGTTTTCGTCATAAATCTGGTAACCGTTTTTCATGTCCATCTCCTTGATTTTTGATAACTCGAAATGTCTACTGCGGGGAGAATCAAACCAAAGCGGCGACAAAAAGTTATGATGAAGACCTGATGATTTTCTTATGATTTGATCACCTTAATATAACTTATTGTTTTTAATACTAAATATACAATAATCCAGCCTATGCCCAGCGAATATCCGCAGGAAGTGGTGTCCTTCTACCTGGACGACTGGTTTGTCGATCCGGCAACCAACCGTATCCGTAACGGCGACCGGGAGATCAAGCTGGAACCCAGGGTAATGGCGGTACTGCTTTACCTCGCAAAAAATAGGGGACAAGTTGTGACGCGCGAACAGCTTGAGCAGGACATCTGGTCAGGTGTAATCGTGGGCTACGACTCGCTCACTACCACGGTCAACAAGCTGCGCAAATCCCTGGGTGATGACCCGAAACACCCTCGTTACATTGAAACCCTGTCCAAGAGAGGTTACCGGCTCATCGCCGATACCCGGCTTCAGGCACAGGAGCATACTGGCAAGGCCGTCAGTGCCAATGCCAGCCTGGCGCAAAAACGTGTATTTCGGCTTGTCCTGCTTACCGTGGTGATGATTACCGCAATTTTGCTACTACCGCCACAAATGACGACCAGGGAACCGCAACCACATGAAAACACTCTTCCGTCCATTGCCGTGCTTCCGTTCAAAAGCATTGCTCAACGACCGGACCAGGAATACTTCACCGATGGCATTACCGAAGACCTGACTACCGACCTCTCCAAGATGTCAGGCTTGCTTGTAATCTCCCGACGATCCGCGTTCACCTACAAGAACAAGGAGATCGACGCCCGCGATGTAGGCCGGGAACTGAATGTCCGTTATGTATTGCAGGGCAGCGCCCGGGCGGCAAATGATCGCCTGCGCGTCAATGCGCAACTGGTTGATACCGAAACCGGTATTGAATTATGGGCGGAACGCTATGATCGCAAACGCGATGACGTGTTTGCGATCCAGGACGAGTTGCGCACAAAGATCATTGCCGCCCTGTCCATTGTCCTGACCAACAAGGAAAAGCAGCGAATCGCCCGCCGCTACACTCACAGCATTGATGCCTACGACAGCTTCCTGAAAGGACAGTCCTACCTAGTCAAGCAAACCCGGGCAGACACAGTTATTGCCCGGCAACATTTCCAACGCGCCATCGACAGCGACCCCGGCTTCGCACGCGCCTACAGTGGACTGGCACTGGCTTATGAAAATGAATACCGCTTCGGCTGGTCTGACAATCCAGGACAAACCGCAAAGCTGGCACTCGCTAAAGGCATGCAGGCACTGGGACTGGACAAGGAATCGCCTCAAACCCATTGGGTCCTGGGAACTGTCTACCTGTTTGTCAGCGGTGATCACGACCAGGCCATTGCCATGGGCGAGGCCACCATCGATATCGATCCCAATCATGCTGATGGCCTGATGTTACTGGCGGTAACCTATGCCTTTGGAGGTGAACCGGACAGGGCCATTGCGCTGGTGGAAAAAGCCAAGCGACTCAACCCGTTTTACCCGTCGCAGTATCCATCGGTGCTAGGGCTTGCCAACCTGCTGACAGGAAGATACGACAGCGCGATCACGGCTTACGAGGAATCCATTGCCATTAATCCAGTTCGAATCCAGCCCAACGTGTACCTGGTCGCCGCCTATGTGCGCAGTGGGCAAATGGAGCATGCGCGCTGGCAGGCAGACAGGATCAGGGCGGATTTTCCCGGGTTTGACCTGGAACGCTGGGCCAGGCATCAACCTTATCGGGACAGGACCACGATGGCCGCCATACTTGCCGACATCAGGCAAGCCGGGCTATGACACATTACGCGTCAGGCCAGGTCTCCGGCCAATGAGTCACGGGTTGCTGTTGCAACCGGCTTAATGGCCAGTGTGCAGTTTTCATGATCCACGCCCATGTTGATATCGGCACCGTTTTTTACTGCTGCCGCCATCTCCGCGGTCAGCTCGAAGCGAACAAAGTGTACTGATGACGTCTTTTCCTCGGTCTCACGCTCCAGGTCTTCATCGGCGATAGCATAAACCTTGTCCATACCATCCACCTGTACCCACAACCGGTCCTCGATACCCACCAGAGTGGCCAGCACTTTCTTGCGCTCTTCCACGTCTTCATATTCGATCATGAAAGTAGCCTTGAAATTGCCGCCATCGGGAATCAGCGGGTTATAGGCATCCAGCTCTTCCTGTATACCATCAGCCTCAAAAATTTTTTCAATGCGCAGCATTTCCTGGACCTGGTACTGCATGGTCAGCCTGTCTTCAAAGTACAGCGTGATATGCTCGTTCAGGTGAACCTTGCGCGGTTTTTTGTGTTCCAGCACCCTCGCCCGGAACTGCGGACGCTGCTGCGAATACTCTTCAAGACTCAGCAGGTCCTGCCTGTTTAAATGGTTACTCATGTCACACCTCTCTAGATTCCGTATGCCTTGCGCAACAAGCTGATGGGATGCTCGGAGACAAAACCGTCGTCCATGCCATTTTCAATTTGCTTGCCGGCCATAGGGCAATCGCTGCCATAATGATCCGGCTCAAACTGTTTTGTCCTGTTGATGACCGGGCGGCATATCTTCATGGAAATATCGTGATACTCCTTTTTCACGGCATAAGTGCCATCATGTCCGGAACACCGTTCAATAGCCTCAATCTCCGTATCCGGCACAAGCCGGAGAATATCGCGGGTTTTCATGCCGATATTCTGCACACGCTGGTGGCAGGCAACATGATAGGCCACCTTGCCCAGGCTGTTCCTGAATTCGGTGTTGAGCTTGCCATCCTTGTGTCGAAGCGCCAGGTACTCAAACGGATCATAGATGGCGTTCTTGACTGCCAGCACATCGGCATCGCCAGGAAACATCAGCGGCAGCTCCTGCTTGAACATCAACACGCAGGACGGTACCGGCGCAATAATGTCATAACCATCATCGACCAGCTTCTTCAGGACCGGAATGTTGGCATCCTTGGCGCTGGCTACCGCATCGAGATCACCCAGCTCCAGCTTGGGCATGCCACAGCACTGCTCCTTTTCGGCCAGCACAACCGGAATGCCGTTGTGCTCGAGGATTGCTGCCAGGTCTTCGCCTATATCCGGCGCATTGCGGCTGCCATAACAGGTCGCGAACAACGCCACCTTGCCGGTGGTCTTGCCTGCTGCTTCGGCAGTATTGTTACTCTTGTGTGAGCGCATGCGTTTTTGCAGCGTATTGTTGTGATACTCAGGCAAGGATGCTTTTGAAGACACACCCAGAACGCTTTCCAGCAGTTTGCGCGTGACGCCATTTTTGTTTGCAGTATTGACGATGCCTGATACAACAGGAATACCCGCCAGGCTACCGACAGCGTCGGTGCTGGACAGAATCTTGTCGCGAAGACTGGCGCCCTCTTTTTTATAACGTACGGCCTTTGCTCGCAGCATCAGGTGCGGAAAATCCACTTTCCATTCGTGAGGTGGTACATAGGGGCACTTGGTCATGTAACACAGGTCGCACAAATAGCAGTGATCCACCACGTTCCAGTAATCCTTGTGGGCAACACCGTCCACCTCCATGGTATCGGATTCGTCCACCAGGTCGAAAAGCGTCGGAAACGCGTTGCACAAACTGACACAGCGACGGCAACCGTGACAGATGTCATAGACACGCTCCAGTTCGAGCATCAAATCATTTTCATCATAAAAAGCCGGATTTTTCCAATCCAGCGGATGACGGGTTGGTGCGTCGAGACTACCCTCTCTCGTTCCAGCAGGACCAGCCATAGCGTATTACCCCGATAAATTCAGCAAGAGTTGTTTGAACAAGATAAAACGGGGCCGGTAAAGGCCCCGTATGTCTCTCTTGGCACAGCGGCCCGATTAACCGTCGAGATTGTCCAGGGCTTTCTGGAAACGGTTGGCGTGGGAACGCTCTGCCTTGGCCAGGGTCTCAAACCAGTCAGCGATTTCATCAAAGCCTTCATCACGAGCAGACTTGGCCATGCCCGGATACATATCCGTGTACTCATGGGTTTCACCGGCGATGGATGCTTTCAGGTTGTCAGCAGTTGCACCAATTGGCAGGCCGGTTGCCGGGTCACCGACAGCTTCCAGGTATTCCAGGTGGCCATGTGCGTGGCCGGTTTCGCCTTCTGCGGTAGAACGGAAAACTGCGGCTACGTCGTTGTAACCTTCAACATCAGCCTTGGCCGCAAAATACAGGTAACGACGGTTGGCCTGGGATTCACCGGCGAACGCATCTTTCAGGTTCTGTTCGGTCTTGCTACCTTTGAGATCCATACTCTTATCTCCATTTCATTTATGTGGTTAGTATCAATTTCGCAACGCGAAACGAATTAGAATGATTCTAAACAAAAAGGCCCAAAACTGTCAAACAGGCTCTCTGGACTGGAACGGCGTGAAGCGGAAGCCGCTAGTGTGCCCCAAACCGGACATTTTCCCAAGCCACATCGCCCAGCGTCACATCCAGCCCGGTACCCGCATTCCTGGGCAACGCCCCATGCTCAGAAATTACTTCCGGGTTGGAAAACAAGCGATTGATTGGCAAGCTCGATTTTTTTCTCCGCCTGTCTTGGAAATTGGCCGAAATCGGGATAAATAGTTGGCTTGCCCGGAAATCTCTACTACTATGTCCTAAGTAATAGGTATCGCAACAAAAAACTGAACCAAAAGCCGGAATTAATCGACAGCAAACCAGATGGCCACCCCTAATACGACATCCAATCTCAGCGGTCTGGCGCTGCGCCTTGTTCGCGATAACCTGCTAAGCACTGCTGACGCTGAACGCTTCCTGGCCGAAGCTCAGAAGAAAAAAACCCCGTTTGTCAGCTGGCTTGTCGACAACAAGAAACTTGATGCGGCCACATTGGCTCGAGCCGCTTCCCAGGAATTCGGCGTACCGTTAATGCAGATTACTGCATTCGACCATGAAACCATTCCAACCTCGCTGGTAAATGAAAAAATTATTGAACGCCATCGCGCCCTGCCGCTGTTCAAGCGCGGCTCCCGCCTGTTCGTGGCTGTTTCTGACCCCACCAATGTACAAGCCCTGGATGAAATAAAATTCAATACAGGTCTCGGCACTGAACCAATTCTGGTTGAAGATGACAAACTGTCAGCAATGATCCAGAAAGTTCAGGATGCAACGGACACCACCTTGTCCGACCTGGGCGACGATGACGGGCTGGAAAATCTGGATTTTGCTGACGAAGGCGATGATGCCACGGGCAACGAGACCTCCAATGACGGCGCCAATGAAACGCCTATCGTCAAATTCGTAAACAAGGTATTAATCGACGCCATTAACCGTGGCGCATCGGATATACATATCGAGCCGTACGAAAAATCCTACCGCGTCAGGTATCGGCAAGATGGTGTATTGCAGGAAGTTGCATCACCCCCGCTGGCACTGGCAGCCCGAATCGCCGCACGTTTCAAGATACTTTCGCGCCTCGATATTGCCGAACGCCGTGTTCCGCAAGACGGTCGAATGAAAATGCGCCTGTCCAAAAACCGCGCCATAGATTTTCGTGTCAGTACACTGCCGACCCTGTTTGGCGAAAAGATCGTGCTGCGTATCCTGGATCCAACATCCGCCACCCTCGGTGTAGACAAGCTCGGTTTCGAGACGGACCAGAAAGAAGCCTTCCTCGATGCAGTTCATCGCCCCTATGGCATGGTTCTGGTAACAGGTCCAACGGGCTCCGGTAAAACGGTGTCACTCTATACCGCGGTCAATATTCTGAATACACCGGACAGAAACATTTCAACTGCAGAAGATCCGGTGGAAATTAACCTTGCCGGTATCAACCAGGTCAACATCAACGAGAAAGCCGGGCTGGATTTCGGTGCCGCGTTACGTTCGTTCCTTCGCCAGGATCCGGATATCATTCTGGTTGGTGAAATTCGAGACCTTGAGACCGCGTCCATTGCCATCAAGGCTGCCCAAACCGGCCACATGGTGCTCTCGACACTGCATACAAACAGCGCACCGGCAACCCTGAGCCGCCTGGTCAACATGGGCGTACCGCCATTCAATATTGCATCTGCTATAAACCTGATTGTGGCACAACGCCTGGGCCGACGACTTTGCGAGTCTTGCAAAAAACCAGTTGATCTGCCCAAGGAAGCCCTGCTCAAGGCAGGCTTCACCGAAGAAGACCTTGCCAAGAAACCAACCATCTTCGGTCCCGGCGGTTGCGATACTTGCGGCGGCAGTGGCTACAAAGGCCGAGTCGGTATCTATGAAGTAATGCCACTCAGTGAGGCTATCGGCGAAATTATTATGCGCGGCGGCAACGAGCTCGACGTTGAAAAACAGATGATCAAGGACGGCGTCACACCCCTGCGCCGGTCAGGACTGGTCAAGATACTCAAAGGCATCACCAGCCTTGAAGAAGTAGAGCGCGTAACCAACCAGTAGTCACAATCGCGCGGCGAATCGATAACAATTTCTCTATTTCCTTGAACGCTAGATAGAGGCAGGACACCAAAAGCCATGGCAAAGGCAGCAGCAAAACCAAAAAACGAAACGTTTGTCTGGGAAGGCACCGATCGCAAGGGCAAAAAGATCAAGGGTGAAATGGATGGCGCCAGTATTGCCATCGTCAATGCCATGCTTCGTCGACAAGGTGTCAACCCGACCAAGGTTCGCAAAAAACCGAAGGCACTTTTTGGTGGCGGCAAGAAAAAAATCACGCCAAAGGACGTCAGCATATTTACACGTCAGCTCGCAACCATGATTGCGGCGGGCATACCCATTGCCCAGGCATTTGATATTGTCGGCAAGGGCCATGAAAATCCTGGCATGCGCGAGCTCATCACCAGCATCAAGCAGGATGTTGAAAGCGGTACCAACCTGACCCAGGCGCTGTCCAAGCACCCACTTCAGTTTAACGCCCTGTACTGCAACCTGGTGCAGGCCGGTGAAGCTGCCGGTATTCTTGACTCCATCCTTGATGAGCTGGCCACTTACCAGGAAAAAATCGAAGGCATCAAGAGCAAGATCAAGTCGGCTCTATTTTATCCGACCGCGGTAGTTGTGGTTGCGTTTGTAATCACAACTATTCTTCTGGTCTACGTTATTCCGCAATTCGAATCCCTGTTCAAGGGATTCGGCGCCGACCTGCCGGCACTGACAAAATTCGTGATTGAACTCTCGGAATTCTTCCAGGTCTGGTGGTATGCAATGTTTGGCGGCATTATCGGTGGCGTTGTTTTGATGGCCAATGCCTACAAGCGGTCAGCAAAGATGCAGTACAGCTTTGACCGCGGTATTCTCCGCGCCCCGGTAGTCGGTGATATTGTACGCAAGGCTACCATCGCCCGGTTTTGTCGCACGCTGGCTACCATGTTTGCCGCCGGCGTTCCCCTGGTCGAAGCGCTGGATTCCGTCGCCGGCGCGGCGGGCAACCGGGTATACTATGACGGTACCATGGCCATCAAGGTGGATGTCAGCGGTGGCACCCAGTTGGTCAACGCCATGACCACAACCGGCCTGTTCCCCAACATGGTCTGCCAAATGGTCGCCATCGGCGAAGAATCCGGTGAACTGGATACCATGCTGGGCAAGGTTGCCTCGTTTTACGAACAAGAGGTGGATGATGCTGTCGAAGGATTGTCGAGCCTGCTTGAGCCTATCATTATGGCATTCCTTGGCGTCGTAATCGGTGGGCTTGTTATTGCCATGTACCTGCCAATCTTCAAAATGGCTTCAGCAGTATAAACTCGAACAACGGGCAGCCATTACCAGCTTGAACCCGGGAGCCGGATAAGGCCATGGAATTACTGGCACAGTTTTATCAATTGCATACCACAACCGCACTTGGGCTGGTCGCACTGTTCTCGTTAATGGTCGGCAGCTTTCTCAACGTCGTAGTCCATCGCCTGCCGATTATGCTTGACCGAGAATGGCGTAGTCAGTGCCTGGAGTTCCTGGATCACCCGGAACCTGACACTAATCGGGCCGTGCCGGATAAATATAATCTCGTTTTTCCACGCTCATCATGTCCGCAATGCGGGCACCAGATTGATGCCTGGCAGAACATACCGGTTTTGAGCTATCTGCTGCAAAAAGGAAAATGCCGGCACTGCGACAAGCCCATCTCGCCGAGATACCCGGTTACAGAGATTATGACAATGATTCTGTCTGTCATCGTCATTGGCCAACTGGGGCCAAACTGGCATTCCGTTTCATTCCTGTTTCTCACCTGGTCCCTGATTGCACTATCCCTTATAGATTTCGATCACAAACTTCTTCCTGACGACATCACGCTTCCGGTAATGTGGGCAGGGTTGGCGCTTGCCTTGACCGGCATTGGACCAGTGGATGTGAAATCCTCCCTGGCAGGAGCAATAATCGGCTACGGCAGCCTGTGGCTGATTTTTCAGCTGTTTCGCCTTGCCACAGGCAAGGAAGGAATGGGTTATGGCGATTTCAAGCTGTTTGCCCTGCTCGGCGCATGGCTGGGCTGGCAACAGCTGCCGCTGATTATTATTCTCTCTTCCTTTGTTGGTGCCGCAGTCGGTATTGGCAATATTCTCATACGCAACCATCATCGCAGTACACCGATACCATTTGGGCCATTTCTCTGTGCGGCCGGCTTTATTGCCATGCTCTGGGGCGATACGCTGATCGACCAGTACCTTCAGCTCATGAGAATTCGTTTCTAGGATTTGCAAATGCTCAAGGTTGGTTTAACCGGTGGCATAGGTAGCGGAAAATCGACGGTATCCGGATATTTCCGGGAGCTTGGTGTTCCTGTTATTGACGCGGATGAGATCGGACATGAACTGTCCAGACAGGGTAATGCCGGATATAACGCCATCATTTCCGAATTTGGTGACTCAATTCTTGAAAAAAGCGGGCAGCTCGATCGGGCCCATCTTCGGCGACTTGTTTTCACGCAACCTGTCCAACGCAAAAGGCTGGAAGCCGTTCTTCACCCGCTGATCCGCGATGAAATTCTCCGCCAGGTTTCAATGTCAAGCGACTCACCTTACTGTATTATCGTCGTACCACTGCTTGTCGAAACCGATTTTCATAATTTGGTCGACAGGATTGCGGTTATCGACACTACTGAAAAAAACCAGATCGAAAGAGTCATGCAGCGCAACCGTTTGGCCCGAGAACAGGTTGAACAGATCATTGCCGCCCAGGCAGCGGGATCAAAGCGACTACGCCATGCAGACGATATAATCAGGAATAATGGTGGTCCCGAGATACTTTTCAGACAAGTACAGGCGCTGCATCAAAATTACCTGGCTCTTGCGGAGTCAGTTGCAGACTAGCTGGAAAACTGGCTCCAGTACGCGGTAATCATCGCGATACCGCATGCGCCGTGTTCAATAGCGGTGTTCAACATGTCTGGTGTCATGCCGCCCAGTGCAAACACAGGGATATCTGACTGCTTCGCCAGTTCGGAAAACCTGTCCCAGCCCAGTGTTGGCGCCCCCGGATGGCTCGGCGTATCCAGCACCGGTGACAACAACGCGGCATCGACGCCAAGTTGCGCTGCCTTTGTGAGCTCGGCAGCATTATGACAAGAAGCAAAAACATAATAATCTTCCGGAAGCGGCCTTTCCATCGCCGCCATCAAAGTCTTGCTGCTGAGTTGCAAGCCATCCGCATCCAGCAGTTTCACCATTTCCGAACTTCGATTAAGAATTACACGTGCCCCGTATTTCCGGCATTTGTCCAGCACAATCCTGGCAATAGATAAATATGCCGTTTCGTCCAGGGCGGGTTCGCGCAGCTGCAACAAGCCGAGACCATGCTGTAACGCGATATCCAGGCGCCGCAGAAATTCGTCCTGACCCAGCTTGTCGACTGCGCTGATCGCATAGGTTTCAGCCAACTGGAGTACATGCACAACAGGAAGGTTGGCCTCGGGATAATCAAGCCTTTTCATTCGGGTGATTTCGACCCAGTCAATTTCCTGCTTTTCCTTGCCATGAGGAATACCCGCATATTCCAGAACACGCCATATATCGAGATGCACTCGCTTGTCAGGATAGGCGTAAGCAATCCGCATCATCGGCATTGCCCTTGTTACCTCGATGCCAAGCTCTTCTCGCAATTCCCGCACCAGGGAGTCATAGGGCGATTCGCCGGGCTCTATCTTTCCGCCCGGAAACTCCCACTTTCCACCCTGGTGACTGCCGGGGTGCCGTCTGGAAAGGAGAACGCGCCGAGAATTTCGCGGATCGCGGACAACACCCGCGACAACCCGCAAAACCGGATCAGCTTCGGTATTCGGCATTGATTTTCACGTAGTCATGAGACAGGTCTGTTGTCCATACCTTCACGCAATCATTGCCCTGATCAAGATCGACGGTTACAGTAATTTCTTCCCTGTTCATTACCTGTTGGCCGGCTTCCTCGGTATAGCTGGCAGCAACGCCCCCGTTCTCCACAATGGTAACCTCGTCGAGCATAATCCTGATCTTGGGCAACTCGATATCAACAGGGGCGCGACCTACAGCCGCAAGAATTCTGCCCCAGTTTGCGTCACTGGCAAAGAAGGCTGTTTTTACAAGCGGCGAATGCGCAATTGTATAGGCGATATCAAGGCAGTCTTTTTCCGTAGCGCCATTTATCACGTTCAGGGTAATGAACTTGGTAATACCCTCGGCATCACGAATGACGTCCTGTGCCAACTCCGTTGCAATCCTGGTTAACTCTTTTTCAAATAACTCATAATCCTTGCTACCGGGTTCAATATTGATACCCGACTTTCCCGTAGCCATCAGCAGACAGGAATCATTGGTAGAGGTATCTCCATCTACGGTGATCCTGTTGAACGAGACATCAGCGGCTCGTTCCAGTGCAACCTGGAGGTCATTGGCAGCGATATTGGCGTCCGTAGCCATAAATACTAACAGCGTCGCCATATCCGGACGGATCATACCTGCACCCTTTGCGATTGCAGTAAGGTTGACCTCACCCGCCGACAATTGTATGCGAGCCGATCTTCCCTTGGGCATGGTATCGGTAGTCATTATTCCCCGGGCTGCATCCACCCATGCAGCATCCTTCTGGCTCTCGACCAGACCCGGAATCGCGCCAGTAATTTTCTCCACCGGCAAACGCTGTCCAATAACACCCGTAGAAAATGGCAGCACCTCATCGGACTCTATTCCCAGTACCCGAGCCAGGGACTCACAACAGGCACGTGCGTTTTCGATACCGTCGACCCCTGTCCCGGCATTGGCATTGCCGGAATTTACAAGGGCAGCACGCACACGGCCGGACGCAAGGTGCTCCCGGCAAATGCTGACTGGCGCTGCGCAAAACCGGTTTTTGGTAAACACGGCTGCCACCTGGCTTCCTTGGTCACAAGTGATCAATACCAGGTCAGTCTTGCCGCTGGATTTAATACCTGCCGAAGCTACTGACAAACGAATTCCCGGTATTACAGCGAGATCCGTAACCGGTTCCAGTCCTACTGCCATTTGTTACCTCTTCCAGCAAAAAGGGAGCTTGTGCTCCCTTTTTATCATGGCCTAAAAAAAAGACAAGCCCAATCAGCTAAGTTGCCCATGACAACGTTTGTACTTCTTCCCTGATCCGCAAGGACACGGGTCATTTCGACCCACTTTTGGCGCATTGCGAACCATTGTGCGGATCC
The DNA here is from genome assembly GCA_029880545.1 of Gammaproteobacteria bacterium. Lineage (NCBI taxonomy): Bacteria > Pseudomonadati > Pseudomonadota > Gammaproteobacteria > Gammaproteobacteria bacterium. Next base: position 211,441 of record JAOUOD010000002.1, read on the forward strand.
CGTCACCCGGCTCGTCGGCGACCGCAGAATCCAGCTCGGCGTGCCGGAATTCCATCGTGGACTGGTCCGGCGCCACGGCCGCCAGCCGGTTAATCTCTTCCTCCGACTGGATCCGCAAGCGAACCAGAACCCTGACAACTTCGTGTTTTATGCGATCAAGCATATCACCAAACAACTGGAAAGCTTCGCGCTTGTACTCATCCTTCGGGTTTTTCTGCGCGTAGCCACGAAGGTGGATGCCTTGGCGCAGATAATCCATGGCTGCCAGATGCTCTTTCCATTCCCGGTCAAGAACATTCAGCATGATGAATTTTTCTGCTTCCCGCATTACATCATCGCCGTACTCGCTGCACTTCGCACGATACCGGTCATCCAGTTCCTGCTGTATCCTGGTTCGCAGGGCGTCTTCGGTCATCTCCTTGTCTTCATCCAGCCATTTTCGTACCGGAATCGTCAAATCGAGTTCAGCAGCCAGGTTTTGCTCAAGCGCGGCGGTATCCCATTGTTCTTCAACGCTGCCCGGCGGCATGTCCTGGTCAATGATGTTACTCAAAACTTCGTGGAACATGTTGCGAATATCGTCCGAGATATCGCTTCGATCCATAAGCTGGTTGCGCTGATCATAGATTACATGGCGTTGGTCGTTGGCAACATTGTCGTACTCGAGCAATTGCTTGCGTATATCAAAGTTATGCCCCTCGACCTTGCGCTGGGCATTTTCTATGGCCCGGGTCACCAGTGGATGCTCTATGGATTCACCCTCCTGCATTCCGAGTTTCAACATCAGGTTGGATACCCGCTCGGAACCGAAAATGCGCATAAGACCATCTTCAAGTGACAGGTAGAACCTGGAAGACCCCGGGTCTCCCTGGCGACCGGAACGACCGCGCAACTGGTTATCAATGCGCCGCGATTCATGACGCTCGGTTCCGATCACATGCAGTCCGCCGGCTTCAACGACCAGGTTATGTTGTGCCTGCCAGTCGCTCTTCAATTTTTCCTTTTTAACAACGTCGTCATTCGTCGCTTCCAGGGCGGCATCGATATTGCCACCGAGCACAATGTCCGTTCCTCTGCCCGCCATATTTGTGGCGATTGTTACGGCGCCGGGTCGCCCTGCCTGGGCAACGATTTCCGCTTCCCGGTCATGCTGTTTGGCATTCAGTACTTCGTGCGGTATCTTTTCATTTTTCAGAAGCCGGGAAAGGTGTTCCGAGCTCTCAATGGATATTGTTCCGACCAGGACCGGCTGCTTGCGATCATGGCAATCACGAATATCGGCGATGATGGCAACATCTTTTTCCGTCCTCGTACGATATATCTGGTCACCCATATCATTGCGAATCATATCCCGATGAGTCGGTATAACCACGACCTCGAGACCATAAATTGACTGGAATTCAAATGCCTCGGTATCGGCAGTACCTGTCATACCAGATAACTTGTCGTACAGGCGGAAGAAGTTCTGGAATGTAATTGATGCTACCGTCTGGTTCTCGCTCTGTATCGCGACCCCTTCTTTGGCCTCAATTGCCTGGTGCAGCCCGTCAGACCACCTGCGCCCTTGCATCATGCGCCCGGTAAACTCATCAATAATGACTATTTCGCCATCCTTCAAGATATAATCCACTTCACGCTGAAATATGGCGTGGGCGCGCAACGCGGCGTTGACATGATGCAACAGTCCTATATTTGTCGCATCGTACAGATCGCCGTTCTCTTCCAGGATTCCTGCTTCGGACAGCAATTGCTCCACTCGCTCGTGACCGGTTTCGGTCAGGTATGCCTGCTTGGACTTTTCGTCTACCGTGAAATCTCCCGGTGTAAATCCATCGACCAGTTCGTCTCCTTCCTGGCGCTTCAACCCGGGGATGATGGTATTGATACGCTTGTAAAGGTCGGCACTTTCCTCGGCCGGTCCGGTTATGATCAGCGGCGTACGCGCCTCATCAATAAGGATAGAGTCGACTTCGTCTACAACCGCAAAATTGAGCCCGCGCTGATATCTATCACTGGCATGAATACCCATGTTGTCGCGCAGATAATCGAAACCATATTCATTATTGGTGCCATAGGTAATGTCCGCAGCATATGCGGCACGCTTTTCATCCGGCGCCTGCCCGGATGCGATCACGCCAACGGACATTCCCAGGAATCGGTAGATTCTCCCCATCCATTCAGAATCGCGACGCGCAAGATAATCATTAACCGTGACAATATGAACGCCTTTACCACTCAGGGCATTGAGGTACACAGGCAAGGTGGCCATTAGGGTCTTGCCTTCACCAGTGCGCATTTCGGAAATTTTTCCCTGGTGCAACACCATGCCGCCAATCAGCTGCACGTCAAAATGACGCATTCCCAGCACCCGCCATGACGCTTCGCGAACAACCGCAAAAGCTTCCGGTAGCAGGTCATCGAGGGATGTTCCGTCCTGGACACGGCTCCTGAATTCCTCAGTCTTGGCCTGCAGTTGTTCATCAGTCAGGGACTTGATACCGTCCTCAAGATCATTGATACGGTTAACCGCCTGGCGCATGCGCTTGACCAGGCGTGCGTTCCGGCTTCCTATTATTTTGGTTAATATTTTTCCAATCATTGCAGCAAATTCCTGTCCCGAAATTCGGGTCTACCACCTATAAAGTTCCGGATTATGGAGCAAAAATCCGGCGGATTGAAGCAAACCGACCGGCCAATCAGCTGGTTACTCCTTCAGCAAATAAAAAAGCCACCCTGCAGCTGCATGGGTGGCCTCGCATTCTTCTGCTCTCAGTTCAATCAGGATCCGCGTCGCGGACTATGCAGGTAATGCAGTGGGTCGGCCGCCTTGCCATTCCGAACCACTTCGAAATGCAAATGTGGGCCGGTTGAACGTCCAGAGGTACCTACCTCTGCCACGGGATCGCCCTTGCTCACCCTGTCACCCACCTTGACCAATACTGCGGATGCATGCGCATAACGTGTAACGTACCCTTTACCATGGGTTACTTCAACCATCAGGCCATAACCTGTTTTTTCACCGGCGTGACTGACAACACCATCGCCCATGGCCTTGATTTTTGAACCCATTGGGCTGGCGATATCCACGCCCTTGTGAAATGCGCTTCGGCCACTAAATGGATCGGCGCGCATACCAAACCGGGAGCTTACCCAGCCACCGCCTACCGGCCAACCAGATGGCGTTACCGCCTCAGTCAACTGTCGATCCATCATTAATGATTCCAGCGCTGCCAAATGATGAGTCTTGGCTTCTACCGCTTCGGCCAGCTGGTCCAATGTAGAAATGATGTCGAAATGCTCACCTTCCGCATTTGGCTTGGAGGGGCCACCCACAGCCGGATCACTGTCGAAATCGAATTCCCGGCTATCGAGGTTGGCCATACGGGTGAGCCGGCCACCCAACGCGTCCAGGCGCAACAATCGCGCCTGCATACGTCCCATTCTTTGGGCCAAGGCATTCAAATGACTTTCGGCGCGTACCCGGGTTTTACGTAGCTCGCTACGAAGCCGGAGAACCTCATATTTTTGAGCCGCCAGAACCTCGCCATCGAGACCATAATGGCGCTGAACCATCTTGTTGATTTCAATACCAATAAACCCGAAAAAAAGAGGTAAATAGATGATGCCAACAAGGATCAATACACTGACATGACGGTGATTTAAGGTGATATGGCGGGCTTTCCCCGCTCGACTGGATACCAATAATATATTCATAACAACTTCAACCTCTCTCCGTCCGCCTCCCGGGCTCAATTTTTATAGAGCGCCGGCACTCGCGCTTATCGGGTCTGATTCCACCGAATTCTCGATTCGAGTAATGCGCTCCCAATTGCTTGTCTCAAGCAACGTTCGAATCAGCCTGTTATTCAGGGAATGCCCGGATTTATGGGCGCGAAATGCCCCGATTATGGGGCGACCCAGCAAATACAGGTCGCCAAAGGCATCCAGCACCTTATGTTTTACAAATTCATTGAAATATCGAAGCTTATCTTCGTTTAGAATACCCTTATCGTCAAGCACTATCGCGTTTTCCAGTCCACCGCCCAAGATCAGGCCCTGGGCACGCAGCGCCTCGACATCACGCACAAAACCGAATGTGCGGGCTCGGCTCACATCGCGAATAAATGAATTTGTACCAAAATTAAATGTCACTGTTTGCCCGGACTGGCGAAGCACCGGGTGCTGAAAATCGATTGAGAACTCTATATTAAAGGTATCTGCAGGCTCAAGTCGGGCCCATTTGTCACCGTCACGAACCTCGACAGGCTTCAGTATCCGGATAAATTCCCTCGGGAAATTCTGGGCAACTATGCCAGCGGACTCGATCAGGAACACAAACGGGCTGGCACTGCCATCCATAATCGGTACTTCGGGGCCATCCACATCCACTCGCACATTATCTATGCCCAACCCCGCCAAAGCAGCCATCAGGTGCTCAACGGTGGATATCTGGACACCATCTTTCTCCAGCACAGTAGACAGCCTGGTATCACCGACATTTTCAGGGCGTGCCGAAATTTGAACCACCGGGTTCAGATCCACCCTGGAGAACTGGATTCCGAACCCTTCTGGGGCCGGTCGCAGCGTAATACCAACACGCTGACCGGTGTGCAGCCCGATTCCCGTGGCACTAATTGAATTCCCCAGCGTATGCTGAACTACCATATTTGGTATTCTTCCTTAAGATTCACCACTACAAATAGTAGTCGGGGAGAGGCAACCGAATTTGCTTCCACACAGGTTTGATCGCCTCGCCCTTCTGCCCAATCCGCATATCCGTATGTGACATGGATACTCATGAGCACGGATGGAGCTTTGTTAACAAACTACTTGTATTTAAAGACAGTTTTCCCCTTCTGTCCAGCCGAATCCCGCTGACGCTTGGTGGACGGGAGCACCGGGCTGACCAGTGGTAATTCATTTCTCCTTCATCTTAATCTGCCTGTTTACGCAAGAACGCCGGGATATCGAGGTAGTCCATACTGCCGGTGTCTTCGGCATTGGCGCCAGTCCGACGATGGCGAATCACTGTTGGCGTATCAAGCTCCTCGTATGCCACAGGACCGGTACCTGTTTTTACAACCTTGTACGGCTGTTGATTCTTGGCGGGCAAACCAAGGCCCGTCGCAACAATCGTAACCCGCAGGCTTTCACCCATTTCCGGGTCAATCGCAGTTCCAATTACGACGGTAGCATCTTCCGAAGCCAGTTCCTTGACCTTGTTACCCACTTCTTCGTATTCACTAATCATCATGTCAGGGCCTGCGGTGACGTTGACCAGGATTCCACGGGCGCCACGAATATCGACATTTTCCAGCAACGGGCTGGAGATAGCCTCAGTTACGGCAATGTTGGCGCGATCTTCGCCGGAAGCCACCGAAGAGCCCATCATTGCCATGCCCATTTCCGACATCACGGTACGCACGTCAGCGAAATCCACATTGATCAGGCCGGGGCGGGTAATCAGCTCGGCAATTCCCTGTACTGCGCCCTGCAATACTTCGTTGGCCTTGCTGAATGCGTCCAGAAGGCTGGCCTGCTTGCCCAGAATGGTCAACAACTTTTCGTTGGGAATGGTGATTACCGAATCCACGTATTCGCTTAACGCTTTTACGCCCTGGTCAGCCACTTCCATGCGCTTGCGGCCTTCGAAAGGAAATGGCTTGGTGACAACAGCCACGGTCAAAATTCCGAGGTCACGTGCCACCTGCGCGACAACCGGCGCGGCACCGGTTCCGGTACCGCCACCCATTCCGGCGGTGATAAACACCATGTCAGCTCCATCAAGCGCTTCCGCGATTCGTTCTCTATCCTCGACCGCTGCCTGGCGGCCAATGGACGGGTCTGCTCCGCAACCCAGACCCTTGGTCAGATTGGCACCGAGCTGCAGTACGGTTGCCACCGGCGAGCTGTTCAGCGCCTGGGCATCTGTGTTGGCATTAATAAACTCAACACCTTCTATATTGGCACCAACCATATGGTTGACGGCGTTACCGCCACCACCACCGACACCAACAACCTTGATCACAGCCTGCTGATCATATGTATCCATTAGTTCAAACATCTTGTTGCCCTCCTGTGTGGAATATCCTGGTAAATCAGTTCACAAGCCGCTTCAGAAATTCCCCTGAAACCAGCTTTTCATTCTTGCCCATACCGCCTTGGTCCCTGGTGTCGACTGCCCGGAATGGTCAAAATACTTTTCTCCGCCCTGGTGCTTTGCTCCGAACATCACCAACCCGACACCAGTTGCATAAATCGGGTTCTGCACAACGTTGGCCAGACCACCGACAAACTGGGGCATGCCGAGGCGCACCGGCATATGGAACACTTCTTCTGCCAGTTCCACCATACCTTCCAGTTTTGAACTGCCACCGGTAATCACAACACCGGAACCAATAACATCCTCAAACCCGGAACGTCTTAACTCGGCCAACACCAGGCTGAACAATTCCTCCATACGAGGCTCAATCACCTCAGCCAGCGTATGACGCGACAATTGACGCGGCGGTCGATCACCGACACTCGGTACCTCGATGGTTTCGTCAGCAGCAGCCAGTTGTGTCAACGCACAACCGTATTTTTTCTTGATCTCTTCGGCGTGATGCGTGGGCGTTCTCAAGGCGACAGCGATATCATTTGTTACCTGGTCGCCTGCGATAGGAATAACTGCTGTATGTCGAATGGCGCCGTCAGTAAAGACACAGATATCCGTTGTGCCGCCACCGATATCAACTATGCAGACACCCAACTCCTTTTCATCCTCGGTGAGCACCGAGATACTTGATGCCAGCTGTTCCAGAATGATGTCATCCGATTCAAGACCGCAACGACGTACGCATTTGATGATATTCTGGGCCGCGCTTACTGCGCCGGTGACAATGTGGACCTTGGCTTCCAGCCTGACACCGCTCATGCCAATTGGCTCACGAATTCCTTCCTGTTGATCAATAATGAACTCTTGCGGAATAACATGAAGGATTTTCTGGTCAGCCGGAATGGCAAGCGCCCGCGCCGCTTCGATAACACGATCTACATCCGATCCACCCACTTCCTTATCCTTGACCGCGACAATTCCGTGAGAATTGAAGCTGCTTATATGGCTTCCGGCGATACCGGCGTAGACGGAATGAATTTCACAGCCCGCCATCAACTCCGCCTCTTCCACTGCTCTCTGGATTGATTGAACGGTCGACTCAATGTTTACCACCACGCCTTTTTTGAGACCTCGTGACGGGTGGTGCCCGACACCGATTATTTCTATATCGCCCGTGGCCGAGATTTCTCCGACAATAACCAGCACCTTTGAAGTACCGATATCCAGCCCAACTATCAGTCTCGAATCATCACGTTTTGCCATAACTTACCCCTTCATCCTCCCGGCATCGGTTCCGGTAACCGTTTCCGCATCCTTGCTGCCCGCAACACTGAATCCGTTTGTATAACGCAGATCGACACGCACCAGACGGCCTTCATGTACTTGTTTCAAATCAGGGTACACATCGATAAATCGCTGCAAGCGCTCGGCAATCTCGTTTCTGCCCAGTAGCAGTTCGGTACCATCCTGCAAACGTATACTCCACGATCGTCTGTCACTGAGACTGACAGCCTGCATTTGCAGACCGGCAACCGCGAGCATGTCCCTGAACCTTGTATAGGCGGCATGTACCAGGTTCGCGGTTCCCGCGGGACCATCCAGTCTCGGGAAAGCTGGCTCAGGCACGTAGTCACGATCCAGTGCGACAACATCTCCCTGGTGGTTAAGCCATTTGTTCTCTTGCCAGTGCGCCATCAGGTGTTGCTCTCTGTATTCAATATGCAGACCTGAAGGCCAACGACGCGTTACTGATGCACGAAAGACCCACGGCAGGCTTTCGATATCCGTCCGGATGGCGTCCAGATTAAGCATCAGGTAATTATCCAAAACATGGTTGTACAATTTTCTTTCGATATCCACCCTGCTGACACGATTGAATTCACCTTGCAGCTGAATCTCGTTGACTGGAAAAGTGGCGGCACGAAAAATCCAGTCAACAACTATTACCAACATCACCAGCGCAACAATTGCCACAATAACCACAAGCACCTTGCGATACGCGGGATGATTCTGGTTCATCGCGGCAGTTTCCATATCAACACGCCTTCCCGTTACTCAACGACAGTATTTTCAACACCAGCTCCCTAAAACCAATTCCGGCCTGTCTCGCGGCCATGGGAACCAGGCTATGATCAGTCATGCCCGGAACGGTATTTGCCTCAAGCACATACATCTTTTCATTCTTGTCCATCATTACATCAATTCGACCCCAGCCCTTGCACCCAAGCGCGTTGTATGCCTGTAAAGCAAGATCTTTCATTTGACTTTCCTGTTCTTCAGTCAAACCGCTGGGGCAGTGATAAAGAGTCGAATCTGCAACATACTTTGCGTCGTAGTCGTAAAACTCGTTAGGTGTCTCCACCCTGATCACCGGTAATGCTTCGTCACCCAGTATTGCGACCGTATATTCAGGCCCGTCGATAAACCGCTCGGCGATGACCTGGCTATCAAATTCACGCGCCGCTGCCCAGGCCTGGTTCAGTTCGGTGTCATTGGTGACTTTTGCCATGCCTACACTGGATCCTTCATGTGCCGGCTTGATGAACATGGGAAACCCGAGTTTTCCGGCTGCTTCAGCCAGGCCAGACTCATCACTGATTTCTTCAAACTCTGCTGTACTGACCCCTACCCCTCGCCACAACCGTTTGCTGCTCAGCTTGTCCATTGCCAGCGCTGATGCCAGCACACCACTTCCTGTGTAAGGCAAACCGGTTACTTCAAGCGCTCCCTGGATCACTCCGTCCTCGCCCCATCGACCATGCAATATGATGAATGCACGATCAAAATCACGCTGCTTCAGAATTTCCAGCACATCCCTGCCGGCATCAATGCCGTGGGCATCGACTCCCGCTTCTTTCAGCGCCTGCAACACGGCTGCACCACTTTTCAGCGATACATCCCGCTCGGCTGAGAGGCCGCCCATCAACACCGCTACCCTTCCGAATTGCTCAGTCATCTGCAGGTTCTCCGATGATTCGCACCTCAGGCTCCAGATCAATATCCTGCTCGGCCTTTACGGTATCTCTTATGTGCCCAATAAGTGCTTCAACATCAGCAGCACGGGCGTTACCGGTATTGATAATAAAGTTTGCATGTTTGTCCGATACACAGGCCTTGCCGATACAGAACCCCTTCAGGCCGCATGCCTCTATCAGGCGCGCCGCATGGTCACCGTCCGGGTTCTTGAAAACAGAACCCGCATTCGGCAACTGGGTGGGCTGTGTATCTCCTCGACGGGCAAGCAGGTTTCGTATCTCCTCTTTGGCACTACTCGACTCACCCGGTTGCAATCTCAGGTGGGCGGCTACAAACCACTCACCTTCGTGTCCACGCACCTTGCGGTAGCCGATTTCATATTCTGATGCGGGCCTTGTCCGTATGTGCCCATGCCTGTCAATGGTTTCTACACTTTCAACAATACGCCAGGTTTCACCGCCAAATGCTCCAGCATTCATGGCCAAGGCGCCGCCGACAGTACCCGGAATGCCCGCGAGAAATTCGGCGCCGACAAGGTGGTGGTTGGCGCAAAACCGCGCTACTTTCGCTCCAGCCACTCCGGATTCGGCACGCACGAGACTGCTCTCTATAACTGACAACTCGTTAAGCATTCCACTCAGGGCGATAACTGTTCCCCTGATTCCACCATCACGCACCAACAGGTTGCTGCCCAAACCAATCCAGCTCAACGACTCCGATTCCGGCAGGCTGGCGAGAAAGGTAACCAGGTCATCAAGGTCAGCCGGCTGGTAGTATTTGTCAGCCGGTCCACCAATGCGCCAACTGGTGTGGCGCGTCATGGGTTCCGCCATTTTCATGCGACCTCGCAGCTGTGATGCCTGCTTTGCCATAATCATCCGACCTCTGCTCCGTTCAGCTTCCCGGACAGCTCGGCAGCCACCTGGCCGATACTTCCTGCGCCCATGGTCAATACCAGGTCCCCATCCTGAAGCAGGTTTACGAGCACATCAGATAACTGTTCGACATCGTCAACAAATACCGGGTCTGCCTGGCCGCGAGCCCTGATCGCACGACACAATGCACGTCCGTCTGCACCGCTTTGCGGCTTCTCACCGGCAGCATAAACCTCGGTGATTACCAGGCTGGTTTCTTCTGCCAGCACCGCACTGAAGTCGTCCATCAGGTCGTGTGTTCTTGAGTAACGATGGGGCTGGAACACGGTTACAAGTCGACGCTCCTGCCAGCCTTGCCTTACAGCCTCCAGCGTCGCCCGGATTTCAGTAGGATGGTGTGCATAGTCATCAATAAACAGCACATTCTTTCCGTCTATTTCATACTCACCATTGATTTGCAGGCGTCTTCCGATGCCTGCAAATTCCTGTAAAGCCTTCTGTATCGCAACAGGTGCAACACCCAGGACATCGGCTACGGCAATGGCAGCAGTTGCATTCAGGATGTTATGCGTGCCTGGCTGGTTGATTGTGAAATTCGACCAAGCATCATTACCGGGCTTGCTTATCACAAAATGACTGCTGCGCCCGTCTCTACGAATATCCGAGATCCGGTAGTCGGCCCCCTCGGTCTCGCCATAAGTCAGAACAGGCTTGTGAATCCTGGGCAGCAACTCCCTGACAACGGTGTCGTCGTAACACAAAACCGCCATTCCGTAAAAAGGCAGGTTATGGAGAAACGCCACGAAAGTTTGTTTCAGTTTTTCAAAATCACCCTCGTAGGTGCTCATGTGATCCGCATCAACATTGGTGACCACGGCCATTAACGGGTGCAGATGAATAAAAGATGCGTCGCTCTCATCGGCCTCGGCCACGAGGTAGTCGCCCTTTCCGAGACGCGCGTTGGTACCGGCACTGTTCAGGCGCCCGCCGATCACAAACGTGGGGTCCAGGCCACCCTCGGCAAGAATGCTTGCCACAAGACTTGTAGTGCTGGTTTTGCCATGCGTACCGGCAATGGCAATTCCGCGCTGCAACTGCATTAGTTCACCCAGCATTTCTGCTCTGGGTATCACCGGTATATTGAGTGCGATGGCCTCCGCAACCTCGGGATTACTTGTATCAATCGCCGACGATACGACAACAACATCAACACCATGCACAAGGCCCGCATCGTGACCAATGTTAATGGCCGCTCCCAACCCGGAGAGACGACTCGTATTGGCGCTGGCACGCAAGTCTGATCCGCTGACGCTGAATCCCAGGTTACATAACACCTCAGCGATACCACACATGCCGACACCGCCTATACCGACAAAATGCACCTTGTTGACCCAGCTACGCATGAACCACCTCTTCACAAATTCCGGCTACCGTATCCACCGCATCGGTTACGGCCTGTGTTCGTGCCGCCTTCGCCATATTCAGCAAGACGCCACGATTTGCATCAAGCTCGGCCAGATTTCTGCTCAGCCGTTCCACGGTAAGCTCTTTCTCCTGCACAAGGATTGCCGCCTCATTTCGTACCAGGTACTCGGCGTTGGCCGTCTGGTGATCGTCAACCGCGTAAGGGTACGGCACCAACAGCGATGCGACTCCGCCTGCTGCCAGTTCGGCAACCGTCATGGCCCCGGCACGACAAATCACCAGGTCTGCCCAGCTGTAGGCTTCAGCCATGTCTTCGATGAATGCGGACAGCTCAACACTGGTTATGTTGGCGTCGTGGTAGGACTTGCGCGCCTCATCCAGCCAACGCGCGCCGCATTGATGCCAGATCTCAGGACGCTTGTCCGGCTCCATTGCAGCAATTGCCTGCGGCACAATTCGGTTCAGCGCCCGTGCTCCCTGGCTGCCACCAATAATCAACAACCTCATCCGGCCCTGGTGCTGGGCATAACGCGTATCCGGATCACTCATAGCCGCAATTTCCCTGCGCACCGGGTTACCTACATGGCGCGTGCCCGGATGTTCGGCCAACACTCCGGGAAAGCCTGTCATTACTTTTCTGGCGACAACGGACAATACCCGGTTTGTCAGGCCTGGCACGGCATTTTGCTCATGCACGAGCACGGGTATTCGCATAATCCAGGCTGCTATGGCACCGGGGCCGGATGCAAACCCACCCATTGCCAATACAAGTTGTGGTCTGTGTTGCGACAAAATCACGAACGACTGGATCACTGCGCTTCCCAGGCGAAACGGCAACAACACCCAGCGCGCAACTCCACCACCCCTTACTGATTTGATTCGGATGGCATGCAAAACAAACTTGTTGCGCGGGACAACTGCGGCCTCCAGCCCGGCCTCGGTTCCCATCCATTCAACCACAACACCCCGGTCGCGCAGGTAACGAGCCACCGCAAGGCCCGGGAACACGTGGCCACCGGTTCCGCCAGCAAGGATCATTATGCGTTTCAGTTCATGGGTCATGATGCTATCCGGTTCTCACGATCAACCATCAGAATCATACCGACGGCAAGACAACTCACAATCATGCTGCTGCCGCCATAACTCATCAGTGGCAAAGTCAGTCCCTTCGTAGGCAGCATCCCCATATTCACGCCCATGTTTATTGCTGCCTGCCAGCCGAGCAACAACGACATACCCTGGACTAGTCTTGTTGAGTACAGATCGCCACGTTGTTCGGCCAGCCTGGCTATATGAAACCCGCGAAACACAAGCACAACAAACAGGCCGATTACAAAAAGGATTCCGGAAAAACCGAGCTCTTCCGCCAACACAGCCAACAGAAAATCAGTATGCGCCGCCGGCAGGTATGCAAGCTTCTGGATGCTTGCACCCAGCCCGACACCGAACCATTCACCACGGCCAAACGCAATCAACGCCTGTACCAACTGGAACCCGGAATCAAACGGGTCTGCCCAGGGATCGAGAAAACCGGTAACGCGCTCCATGCGGTAAGGTGACAACCAGGTAAGAAGTGCCATTGACCCTGCGCCCGTCAACACAACGATCATGAAATGCAGAAAACGCACGCCGGCCAGGTACAACATGGTCATCACTGTTATCGACAACACAACCACGGTGCCGAGATCCGGCTCAAGCAGGAGCAAGGTACCAACTAGACCAAGCACCATTGACATGATGACAATTCCCGGCACGAACAATCCCAGGTCTTCCTTCTTGCGAACGACATAACCGGCAACATAAATAATCATGAACAGCTTCATGAATTCACTCGGCTGCACCCGCATCAATCCAAGATTCAGCCAACGTACGGAACCATTTACCTTGGCCCCTATTCCGGGCAGCAACACCAGGATCAGCAAGATGATTCCGGTTACCAGCAACACCGGGCTTATGCGCATCAATATCCCTGACCGGACACGACTCACTACAAACATCAGCGACAGGCCCATGAGTACGTGAATACTGTGGCGCAGCGTAAACTGGTATGTCGAACCAGCGGCGGCATCGGTTACCGACAAGGAAGCAGAAAACACCATGAGCCATCCAAGCATGATCAGCGACATGACAGAGGTAATGAAGGCCGGGTCCGCGGCAATACCGGGCTTTCGCAAACTCTTTGTTGCGCCCGGCAATGCACTGGTCACGGCATGGATCATCATCCGGCTGCTCCTTGGCCCAGGTAGGCCCTGACACACTCACCAAATACATCGCCTCGATGTTCGAAGTTCCTGAACATGTCAAAACTTGCACACGCCGGTGACAACAACACATAATCACCCGCTTCTGCATTGTCACCTGCGATCTGGACAGCCTGCTCCATTGAATCGGCTGTGACTGACGCTACAGATCCAGGTACGGCATCGCGGATAATTTGCGCATCGCGCCCGATCAAGACAAGCAGCTTGACCCGGCCGGGCATGGCAACACCAAACGGCCGGAAGTCCGCATCCTTTCCTTCGCCACCGGCAATCAGAATTACCGGCCCGCTCAATCCCTGCAAAGCTGCGATTGCAGCACCAACATTGGTCGCCTTGGAGTCATTGATCCACTTCACGCCACCGGATTCGGCCACCAGTTCAGATCGATGACGCAAGCCGGTAAACGACTTCAATACGGTCCGAACCACGTCAACGGGAATGGCAAATGGTTCAACAAGAGACAGGGCTGCCATCACATTGGTCATATTGTGATTGCCCACCAGGCCTATATCCGCGATTCTGGCTACTTGCTCATTACCCCTGACGATCCATTCAGACGATTCGTCAATACCGTAATCCTCAGCTCGTCGCGGCCGGTCAAACCCGAACGACCGCGCACCGGCATACCCAACAGCCATTGCCGCTACAACAGAATCTTCGCGGTTATAAACCACGTGACCGCATTGACGATATATAATCGCCTTGCTGTCGGCATAATCATCAAGATCGTTGTAACGATCCATGTGGTCTTCGCTGATATTCAGCACTACGGCACTGGCAGCTGCCAGGCTGGCTGTCGTTTCAAGCTGAAAACTCGACAGCTCCAGGACATAGACATCAGCCTCAGGCTCATCAAGCATTTCCAGCACCGGTCGACCGATATTTCCACCAACCGGCGCATTCATCCCGGCACCCCGACATAATTCACCGACCAGGCTGGTAACAGTGCTCTTGCCGTTGGATCCGGTTATCGCAATTACCGGCGCCTTGACCTCACGCGCAAACAGTTCGATATCGCCGACAATATCTGCACCTCTTGCACGGGCTTGCTCGATAACTGGCTGCCTGATGCTTACACCGGGACTGACCACGAGCATGTCAGCAGCGTCAAACCATTCAGTCCTGAATTCACCGCCGCGGAATTCCACATCCGCGTATTCCTGTTTCAACCTGGCCAGCGCTGGTGGCAACTCGCGACTGTCAACAACGCTGACTGAATAGCCACGCGCGTGCAGGTAGCGTACACAGGACAACCCGGTTGCACCCAGCCCTACTACCACCGCATTCCTGTTGTTGTCAGTCATTGCATATTCCCGCGATAACATGTTTTCGTATTACCGAATCTTCAGCGTTGCCAGCCCGGCCAACACAAGCATGAAGGTAATGATCCAGAATCGAACAATTACCCTCGGCTCCGGCCAGCCCTTTAGTTCGAAATGATGATGCAAAGGCGCCATGCGAAAAACGCGCTTGCCAATAAGCTTGAACGACGCCACCTGTATGATTACCGATATCGTCTCCATGACAAACACACCGCCCATGATGAACAGGACCAGCTCCTGCCTCACGACTACCGCTACAACACCCAAGGCTGCGCCAAGAGCCAATGCTCCGATGTCGCCCATGAATACCATCGCCGGGTAAGTGTTGAACCAGAGAAACCCAAGCCCGGCACCGATAATCGCCGCGCAAAAAACCAGGACTTCACCAGAGCCCGCGATATAGGGTATGGAAAGGTATTCGGCAAATTTGATGTTTCCGGTTACGTAGGCAAATATTGCGAGGCCTGCCGCAACCATCACCGTAGGAAGTATTGCCAGTCCGTCCAGGCCATCTGTCAGGTTCACGGCATTACTCGACCCTACGATTACCAGGTAGGTAAACAGAACGAAAAATGGCCCGAGATCCAGTGCGATATTCTTGAAAAATGGAACGATAAGCTGGGTTTCCGCCGGTACTTTTGCCATGTAATACAATGCCAGTGCTGCACCGACACCAAATACTGTTTGCCAGAAATACTTGTTCCGGGCGCCAATTCCCCGCGGGTCCTTGTTAACCAGCTTCTTGTAGTCATCAACCCAACCGATCACGCCAAATGCCATTGTTGTCAGCAGCACGATCCAGACAAAACGATTGGTCAAGTCCGCCCACAGCAACGTGGAAATACCGATGGAGACCAGGATCAACGCGCCACCCATGGTTGGCGTCCCAGCCTTCTTCAGGTGCGTTTCCGGGCCATCATCACGGACTGTCTGCCCGATCTGGTAATGACTCAGCCACCGGATCATTGACGGGCCAATTACCAGCGTTATTGTCAAGGCCGTGATAACACCAAGAATGCCGCGCATGGTCAGGTAACGAAAGACATTGAAAAAGCTTATGTCTTCCGCCAGAACGTCAAAAAGATAGTAGAGCACGTCGCTCCTCCTAACTCTTGTTCACGTTTGTAATACCGGAAACCACTGTTTCCATTTTCATCAACCTTGAGCCCTTTACCAGCACAGTTGCATCCGAATGCAGGCAATCAATCAAATCCTCAACCAGGCTGTCTGCATCCTGGTAATGTCTCGCTGACGCGCCGTAGCCGGCGGCAGCGTGTTGCGCAAGATTACCGATAACAAACAGGCGGCTAACACCTACACGCTTTGCCAGTTCGCCAACACGCCGATGTATCATCGGGCCGGCATCACCCAGTTCACCCATGTCGCCCAGAACAAGAATGGTTTCACCGCCGGTATTCTTCAGAACTTCGAGTCCTGCGGATACTGATGCAGGGTTGGCGTTATAGGTGTCATCAATCACCCTGGCGCCGTTGATTCCCTGC
The DNA here is from genome assembly GCA_029880545.1 of Gammaproteobacteria bacterium. NCBI lineage: Bacteria > Pseudomonadati > Pseudomonadota > Gammaproteobacteria > Gammaproteobacteria bacterium. The sequence goes on from JAOUOD010000002.1 coordinate 227,899, forward strand.
TTCGTTTCCAGGCGACCGGAAACCGCGCGCAGTTTCTCGAGACCGGCCCGTACATCTTCCAGTGTTGCCCCGGCTGCAATAGATGCAGCACTGGCTGCCATTGCATTCAATACATTGTGTTTACCCAGTATGGACAAGCGCATATCGATTTTCCCCTGGTTGGTTATCAAGTGAATGTCACTGCAGTCACCATGCAGTTTGTACTCACAACGAACATCAGCCTCGTACTCAAGACCGAAACTCACAATTGGACGCCCTTCTGCCATTTCCACCCATAACCCGGCATAGGTATCGTCTGCATTAATAATTGCCACTCCATCCCTGGGCAGCCCGGAAAGGATTTCACCCTTGGCGTGAGCCACGGCCTCAACCGAACCCAGTCCTTCCAGGTGAGCTTCCGCAGCGTTTGTAATAACTGCGATATTCGGCTTCGCCATTGTCGTCAGGTAATAGATCTCACCGGTATGGTTCATACCCATTTCGATGACGGCATACTGGTCATGTTCCCGCATTCTTAACAGTGTCAACGGGACCCCTAGGTCATTGTTCAGGTTTCCCCTGGTGGACAGGCCCGTGTGACGAATACCCATGATGGACGCGATCATTTCCTTAACCGTGGTCTTGCCATTGCTCCCGGTAACACCTATGACCGGGTACGCAAACCGGGTACGCCACTCCGCGCCAAGATCACCAAGCGCAATACGGGTATCCTCTACCTCAATAAGTGGCGCATTCACCTCCAGCGCACGGCTTACAACGGCAGCCGTCGCCCCCGCATTCAATGCCCCGGTAACAAAGTTGTGCCCGTCAAATCGAGGCCCCTTCACGGCAAAATAAACGTCACCTGGCGACAATGTCCTTGTATCAATACTGACGCCCGTGAACTCCCCGTCCGCTCCGGACAGTGTTCCATTCATGGCTTTGGCAGCAGCTGACAAGGTCATCACACCGCCACCTCCAGCAACCGCTCCACGGTTTCCCGATCACTGTAAAAGTTTCGTTCGCCAGCTACTTCCTGGTAGGTTTCGTGCCCCTTGCCTGCAACCAGTACGATGTCGCCAGGGTTAGCGGCAGAGATGGCTGTACTGATTGCCTGTTCACGGGGCTGAATCACTTCGGCTTGTCCACTGAGGCCGGCGAGTATGTCTTCAATAATACTCTTGGCGTTTTCAAATCGAGGATTGTCATCAGTCAACACAACCCGGTCAGCTACGCGGCCCGCAATTTCTCCCATCAAGGGTCGCTTGCCCTTGTCACGATCACCGCCACAACCGAAAACACACCACACCTCTCCAGAGACATGTTCACGCAGTGCCTGCAATGCTTTTTCAAGTGCATCCGGCGTATGCGCGTAATCGACAACAACAACCGGTGAATCCGGTCCATGGAAGATTTCCATACGCCCGGCTGCCGGCTTGAGTGCAGACAATACCGCGGGCAAGGATGACAATGGCCTGCCAATACACAAAAGAATTGCCACAACCGCCAGTACATTCGACGCATTGAAACGTCCCAGCATATTGCAGGATACGTCGATCTCGTCGTCGCCATGGCCAATGGTCATGTCAAACCCGTCTTTGCGGACACGGTAATGACGAACGCAAACACGGGCATGATCAAATCCATAGGTCAGCAATTGTTCCGGATGATTATGATCCCGCGCCAGGAAAGCCTGGGCTATTTGCTCACTAAATTCGTCTTCCTCGTTGACGATGGCACAATCCAGTTCCGGGTAGTGGAACAGGCTCTGCTTGGCGCGCCCGTAACGCTCCATGCTGCCGTGGTAATCGAGATGATCTCTACTGAGATTGGTGAACACGGCAATATCAAAATCGACTGCGCTGACACGACCCTGGTCGAGCGCATGTGACGACACTTCCATACACACATGACTGCAGCCATCATCCCGAAACTTCGCGAGCACCCTGTGAACACTGATCACGTCCGGAGTGGTGTGGCCGCTGTCTTCAAGATTACCGGGATAACCGATTCCCATTGTACCGATCAATCCGCAACGCTCTCCACAGTTATTCAACGCCTGGGATGTCAAATAGGTACAGGTTGTTTTGCCATTGGTTCCGGTAACACCAATGATTTTCATGTCCCGTGAAGGTGAGCGATAGAACCTGTCTGCCAGCATACCCAGCTGGTCTCGCAGCTGCCGCACAACAACTACCGGCATGTCTTTCAATTCTGGCCGCTCTTCTTCAGTCAGAACGGCAACGGCACCGCGCTCAAGCGCGGTTTCGATATAGTCGTGACCGTCAGTCGCCATGCCCTTTATCGCGACGAATAAATAGCCTGGTTCAACGCGGCGACTGTCCATTGTCATCCCGCAGAACCCTACATCGACAAAGGCGCTGACCACGTCAACGCCATGTAACAACTCGGACAATCTGGAATAATAGACCTGATGGCTCGGGGTCGTCATGTTGCTCCCCCTGATCCGGCGCGCGCCCAGCGCTTTTCGACTACAGGCGCATCCGGCGCAACATTAAGAATGCGCATTGCGCCTGACATCACCTTGCCAAATACCGGGGCAGCAACCTGGCCGCCAAAATACTTGCCTTGCGGATCATCGATCATCACAACCATTACCAGTCGCGGATCCGACGCTGGAATCATTCCGGCAAACAGGGACAGGTACCGGTCATCAGCATACTCACCATTTACCAGCTTGTGCACGGTTCCGGTTTTTCCTGCAACCCGGTAATGACGCACCTGTGCTGCAGCACCTGTACCGTCGTCACCAGCAGCCAGTTCGAGCATACTTCGCATCTGTCGCGCAGTTTGTACGGACATGACTCTTCTTGGCCTGGCTTCGGCAAGCGGCAATACTGACAGCGGCGTTAACATGCCGTCATTGGCAAACGCAGTATAGGCACGCGCCAATTGCAAGGCGGTAACGGACAAGCCGTAACCAAACGACATCACGGCCTGGTCTATTTTTACCCAGCGCTCGGCCTTCGGCAGGTTCCCATCAACCTCGCCCGGAAGATTGATCCCGGTAAGCTCACCAAAACCCGCGCCTGCAAAAAAATCCCGCATCACCTCACGGTTCATGGCCAGTGCAATTCTTGCAGCACCGACGTTGCTGGATTTCTGTATTACCCCGGCAACACTCAGCATGCCATTTTTGTGTTCATCACGAATGGTTGCCGCACCCACTTTCACGACTCCCGGCGTGGTATCGATACGAGAGCCTGGCGTATACAGGCCAGACTCCAGGGCGGCGGCGACAGTAAATGGTTTTACCGTTGAACCCGGTTCAAATACATCGGTCACTGCCCGGTTGCGGAAATTGTTACTGCGAAGATCCAGGCGATTATTGGGATTGAAGTCCGGCGCATTGGCCATTGCCAGTATCTCACCGGTTTTTGCATCCAGAATAACGGCTGAACCACCACGCGCCTTGTGCCGCAACACGGTCTCCGTCAGCTCACGATAAACTAGATACTGCAGGCGGCGATCCAGGCTGATTCGCATATCGCTGCCAGGAATAGCGCGCTGAATCTGATCAACACTTTCTACAGCCTTTCCATGCCTGTCCTTGAATACCTGGACTTTTCCAGGTTGCGCCGCCAGCCTGTCATTGAAGACCAGTTCAATTCCCTCCTGCCCCTGGTCATCAATATTGGTAAACCCGAGAACATGGCCTGTCACGGCTCCGGTCGGGTAGTAACGCCTGTATTCACGCAACAGGGAAACGCCTGGCACGTTTAGTTGGCTGACATGCTCGGCGACGTCCGGCGTTACATGTCGCTTAAGGTACAGGAATTCACGATCTCGATTCTGTCGAACCAGTCGTGCGACCTGGGCTTCGCTGATATCAAGTACGTGCGCCAGAGACGACCATTGGCTGCGCGCCTCGACAAACATTCCCGGTTGCACCCATACGGAATCCACCGGCGTGCTTACGGCCAGAGGTGCTCCGTTACGGTCCATAATCATTCCGCGCACCGCGTTTTCCTTGACTACCCTCAAGTGGCGGGCATTGCCCTGCTTTACGAGAAACTCTGCATTCATAACCTGCAGAAACACTGCCCTGCCGGTCAGAATAGCCATAACGATAATAAAACTTGTCAAGACAACACGACGACGCAAACCAAATGCCGCTGGCTTCACGACCCTGATCTTGTTATTTCGTGCTGTCATTTGTCTCTCGCTCGATAATCCGGACCTGCTGCGGCCCCGGCAAAGCCATCCCCATTCGTTTCTGCGCCGCCGCTTCCACCCGCTGGTGGCGTGACCACGCTCCTTCTTCCAGTAACAGTTTTCCCCATTCTGTATTCAACATGTCGCGCTCTGCACGCAACGCCTGCAACTCGCCAAAATTCATCCGGCTCTGGTGTCGCATGCCTATCACCGCCACGGCTGAGGCAAGGATTAGCACAACCAGAATGCTGCTACGCATAGGCTGCAGTCGTTCTTTGGGCAATCCGCAACACCGCGCTACGTGCCCGCGGATTTCTGTCACACTCAGCGGTCCCGGCCTTTTGTGCCTTACCGATTCTGCGCAATACCGGTTCCGGCAAACTGTCTTCGGTAACCGGCAGATCGGGTGGCAGGTTTCCTCGCTTCTCCAGGCCGGAAACAAATCGCTTCACCATGCGATCTTCCAGTGAATGAAAACTGATAATGGCAAGGCGACCACCCGCCTTGAGCGAACGCACGCACTGGGGTAGCACTGCCTCAATCTCTTCAAGCTCACGATTCACGGCGATACGGATAGCCTGGAAACTGCGAGTAGCCGGATCCTTCTTGCGCTCCCGGGTCGGCACAGCTTCGGCAATCAAGCCGGCCAATTGTGCTGTTGTTGTGATCGGGCTGTCTTCTCGCTCACGAACAATCGTCCGGGCAATTCGTTTGGCAAACCGTTCTTCGCCATATTCTTTCAATACCCGCACCAACTCCTGTTCAGATACGGAAGCCAGCCAATCGGCAGCACTCATGCCTTGCGTCGTGTCCATGCGCATATCCAGTGGACCGTCGTTACGAAAACTGAACCCGCGGCTGGCATCATCCAGCTGAGGTGACGACACACCCAGGTCCAGGAGAATCCCGTCCAGCTGTCGATGCCAACCCTGTTCCATTACTGTTTGCTCAAGCATGGAAAATGACCTGCCAATAAATTTGAACCTTTCGTCGGCAGCAAAATGGGATGTCGCCCATTGCCCGGCTTGCGGGTCCCTGTCCAGGGCAAGCAAGCGGCCTCGATCATCAAGCTGGTCAAGAATGGCGCGGCTGTGACCGCCGCGGCCGAATGTTCCGTCCACGTAGCGACCATCGGGCCTGATAGCCAGGCCTTCGATGCAGGCGTCAAGCAGTACCGGTAGATGCGAGTGCTCATTCACGCTCCAGGTCCCGACACGTCACGATTAAAGGGAAATGGAACTGAGTTCAGGCGGCATATCGCCATCATCATCGTCCCCCTCCTCCAGCCAGGCAGCTCGCCGGGCTGACCAGGTCTCCTCGGACCAGATTTCAAACTTGTTACCCTGACCAATTAATACCGCCGACTTGTCCAAACCGGCGAAATCCCGCAATGGCGCCGGCAACAGGATTCGGCCATTGCCATCCAGCTCACACTCGATGGCATGCCCGATCAGCAAGCGTTGCAGGCGACGAACTGACTTGCTCAAACTCGGCAACTTGACCAACTTTCGTTCAATGTCTTCCCAGTCAGGCAAGGGATACAGCAACAAGCAGTTCTCACGACTATCAACAGTAAGTACCAACTGACCCTGACAGCGGGCCACTAAGGCATCGCGATGGCGCGTGGGTATCGCCAATCGACCCTTGCTATCGAGGTTTAAGTTATTGACTCCGCGAAACATTTTTTCCCACTTGGCTCCTAGTTAGCCCACTGGTTCCCACAAATTCCCACCATTTCACACTATAGTGGCCCTACCAATACACTGTCAAGACAATTTTTTGTTTGAAAATCAATATGTTCGCCTAAAAAGTCAGGCAAAAGCGGAGGCTGGATTGGCGGAAGACCTGGAACAAACACAGAATGTTTGTTGGCGCTAACAAACTAACCACGCCAAAGAAAAAGCCCATAAACTGGGCTTATAAAAGGATGTAGTAAATAAAAAGGTAGTCAGCCGATAAGCCGGGTTCTGTCGTGGACAGTCATTCATCTGGGATTTGCGTCGCCACAAACCTCAAGCAGCCTACCCGGGTGCAGCGCGGGCCGCGCCATTGCACCCCTATTTGGCCTTGCTCCGGGTGGGGTTTTCCATCGCCACCGCATGTTGCCACCGGCGCGGTGCGCTCTTACCGCACCATTTCACCCTTACCTGTGCGCTGACTGTCGCCAGCGCCATCGGCGGTATACTTTCTGTTGCACTTTCCGTCGACTCACGCCGCCCAGGCGTTACCTGGCACCCTGCCCTGTGGAGCCCGGACTTTCCTCCCGCGCGTAGAACGCACGAGCGACTGTCTGGCTGACTACCGCCACTATTATATAGTGTCCTGAATGGTCTTGCCGAGAATTCAGAAGCTGGGTGGCACAAACACTAGACGATTAACATCAAAAACAGTGCGGCGATCAGGAAACCTGCAACAATACCAAGCCATCGTGGAATTTTGCGGTAGGTCTCGCGCTGACCTTCAGCCATTGCCAACATTTGCGCCGCCATTGCTTGCGGATCTGATTTCATTTCCCGGCCCGCAGCCTCTGCTTCTTTCTTGTCCTTTAGGTACTTGCGGCCAAATGCCAGGCACTCCGGGCATTGCGGAACATGTTGCTTTAGTGCGGGGTTTTTCAGTTCACCACGAATAATGAGCCGACGAATATCTGTGCACGTAAAAACAGGGGAACCAGGCATTGTCCTATCCAGGTAGATGTTGTTTCCTGATCGGCCAAGTGTACCCAAGTCCAGGGCATCAACAAAGGGGTGCCGGACTTCCGCTGGCGCCAACAGGTTTTTCCCTGTACTGCCCAGGCCGGCCGTGCCCGGTCCTATGACAACTTGTGCGGATATCCATATACCAATCACAGGGCCCTGATGCGTAGCCGCTCCCCAGCCCCACTAAAGTCTCTGCAAACAAATACCGATAAATCTAGAGCTTCGAAACAGGAAACAAGGACGGGGTACGCTTCCCCTGCTCAGGGCCAAGGAACAGCATGAAACGAATCAGCCAGACGTTGCTCGAGCAACTGCAAATTTCGGAAATCGATATTCAACATCGCAAACAATTGCTGAGCCTGGAGGACTCCGACCTTCAGACACTGAGCAAATATCGGTATGTTATTGAAAATAACATCGACAAGATTGTCGACGAATTCTACGAGCATCAGACTGAAATAGACGAGGCTGCCCTTCTCATTGGCGATCTGGATACGCTAAAGCGACTGAGGGCGGCAATGCGAAAATATATACTTTCGCTGTTTGGCGGCTACTACGATGCCAACTATGTCAATAACCGGTTGCGTATCGGTATGGTTCACAAGCGTATCGGTGTTGAGCCAAAACTCTATATCGCCGGCCTTAACAAGCTGAAGGAAATTATCATCGAACAGTTTGAAAAGGAAATTCCGGAAGAAAATACTCGCGACACACTGGCACGACTGTTCTCAAGATTGTTGTCATTCGATACTACGCTGGTATTTGATACCTACATACGAAGCCTGGTAGAAGAAATCAAGAATGCCCGGCAAAAAACCGCGGATTACGCAGAAAGCCTGGAAAAGAAAGTTCAGGAAAGAACCCAGCAACTAGAAGAGCTGGTCCAACGTGACCCATTGACCGGGCTGTATAATCGGCGCGCAATGAAAACAATGCTGCGCTACGAACTTTCTCGTTCCAAACGATCTGACGAACCGGTTTCAGCGATATATTTCGATGTGGATAATTTCAAACAAATTAATGATCAGCTTGGTCACCAGACCGGTGATGAAGTTCTCAGCCATATCGGCCTGGTATTGCTGGAATCAGTTCGCGAAACCGACATCCCATGCCGCTATGGTGGGGATGAGTTTTGTATTATTCTGGGGAACTGCGACGTACAGAATGCCGTTGAGGTTTGTAACAAGATTCTGAATGGATTTAACAACAAATATCCTGATTTCTCTCTGAGCATAGGTATCGCCCAGACCGGTCCGGATGAATATGTCGACGATGATCACCTGATTGCTGCTGCCGACAAATGCATGTATGAAGCGAAGCAGAGTCCCGGTTCACAAATCAACTTCTCACTCAGTGATACCGCCCCTGAGAGCGAAGCCACACGCCGTGCCAATACCAAAACAGCAAACCGGGGCGGCTGACCTCAGTCACGTGAATGCAGGGCCAGGTCATAAAGCAGGTTGCGACTGACACCGGTAACTTCGCTCGCCAGCCTCGCAGCTTTTTTGACAGGCAACTCCTGCAACAACAGCTTCAACACCCGTTCAGCCTCCGGCGTCATCCCCAACACATCCGGCGAATGGCCTGCTACAACCAGGACAATCTCACCTCGCCTCTGGTTCGGATCATCAGTAACAATCCTGGCCAACAATTCAAGGCTGCCGTCGATAATAGTTTCATGAATCTTGGTGAGCTCCCGGGCCAGGGTTGCCTGCCTGCCCTCCCCGAAAATCGCTGCCATATCTGCCAGCGCTCCCTCTATGCGGTGTGGACTTTCGTAGAAAATGAGAGTTGCAGTTTCGCCGGCCAATTCATGCAGCCGTTTTTGCCTGGCACCGGTTTTATGCGGCAGAAACCCTTCAAAAAAGAACCGATCGCTGGGCAGACCGGCAACACTGAGTGCAGCAATGGCCGCGCTCGGGCCGGGGATCGGGCTGACCGTTATTCCTGCCTCCCGGGCTGCCCGAACCAGGATAAATCCCGGGTCTGAAATCAGCGGGGTTCCCGCGTCGCTTATCAGGGCAATGGCTTCACCGCCGCGCAGGCGATCCACCAGCCCGGCACTACGATCGCGCTCGTTGTGCTCATGAACTGAAATCAGGGGCTTCTGAATACCAAATCGGCTGAGCATTTGTGCGCTATGGCGCGTATCCTCTACGGCAATGCAGTCAACCTCGGCGAGCGTTTTTTGCGCCCGAACGGATAAATCGTCCAGGTTGCCTATCGGCGTTGCCACTACGTACAGCCGCCCGCGGTTTGACACAACAACGCCCCCTTACGATACTCTCTGCCACATTGTGCGCCCTATAATAAGGTAAGCTGACGTGAGTACAACGATGAATTTACAGATATCCCGCCCTGTTCACCTGCTGAACCGCGTCCGGCTCGGCCTGGCAAGCCTGTTTTTTGCCGCCCTGATGCACGGTTGCGGCACACCGGGGCCGAAACTCCCGGAAGCCGCCGAGCCGGCAACTCTTGAAGGTGCCGCCCGTGCCGAGGCCTCGGACGAATATATTTTAGCCGCCCGACAATATGTAAAACTGGCAGAATCCGCAGCCAAAACTGACCGCGCCGGGCTATTCACCAGGGCTGCGGAAGCCTACATCAAGGGCGGTCAATTTGACTACGCCCAGGCCACGCTGAAGGATATCCAGGCCGGAAAAAATCAACCGGACCTGCGGGCAAGGCAGCTGATACTTTACGCACGTATCGCTATCCACGAAGGCAGCAATGAAAAAGCAGCGCGACTACTTTCGCGCGCACGGAAAACATCCGGGGTGCAACCCGCTACCCTGATCCAGGCCTATGATCTGGAGGCCGAAGTAGAGCTGGCGCTAAACAACCCGGTAGGCGCCGTTAAAAACCTGATTAACCGGGAGCGGCATATCACCGAACCCAGGGATATTGATACCAACCAGCTGAAAATCTGGGAAATTCTGAGTCAATTGCCGGTGCGAGAGTTGCGTGATGCACACAACCTCGCCGGCGACCCGGTCTTCCGCGGCTGGACCGACCTGGCCCTGAGACAAGCCAAATCACCGGCCACGTTCGGCCGGTCCCTGGGTCAATGGAAAAAAGACCATTCGACCCACCCGGTTACCGAGACAACACTGAAAACACTCAAGAGCCCGGGGCCGGCGCTAATCGGCCGCATCGGCAGCATCGGCATCCTGTTACCGCTAAGTTCTGCGTCGCATGCCATCAAGCTCGCCGCCGAGGCGGTCAAGGAAGGCATTATTGCCATGGATAACGCCAGCGCACGCCCGGACAAGCCGCAAATCCGCTTTTACGATACTGGCGACGAGGTCCGCCAGGCAATGCAACAATTTGCCCAGGCCAAAAAAGATGGCGCCCAGTTCATCATCGGTCCACTCGGCAATGAGGCTGTCGATGCCCTGGTGGCCAATGTCGAGATCGATGTGCCAACGTTGTTTTTGAGTCATACCAGCCGGGAAATCGATATTGATAATGTTGCCGTGTTCCAGTTCGGTCTCACACCGGAACAGGAAGCCAAACAGGCTGCCGAGCAGGCATATGTTGATGGTCATCGTCACGCAGTCACACTCTACCCCCAGAACCCGTGGGGCGAGCGTATGCGCACAGCGTTCAATGAACACTGGTTACGCCTTGGCGGCACGGTCTTGTCAGAAGTGGGGTACAACGAAGACGTGTATGATCACTCGCAAACGATACAACAGCTTTTCGACATCAACAGTAGCCTCAATCGAAAGACAAGACTCGAAACCATTACTCGCACGCGCCTGGATATGGAGCCGCGGCGACGCCAGGATGTAGATTGTGTGTTCCTGGCAACCCGGGCCAAGCAGGGTCGATTGATCAAGCCCCAGCTCAATTATTACCGGGCGCACCAGATTCCGGTTTACGCCACTTCGCACATCTTTACCGGTCGCGATGACCGCATCAAGGACCAGGATCTCAACGGCATTCGATTTGGCGACATGCCGTGGATGCTGATAGACAAGGGCGACATACACGAATTGCGCCAGCTGCAGGGTAACTGGTCCTACGCCAGAACCCAGCTCGACCGACTGTACGCGCTGGGAATGGATGCATATGCGGTTATTCCCCACCTGAACCGCATTGGCAGCGGTTCAGGTGCAAGATTCAACGGTGTCACCAGCAGCCTGAGCGTTGACCAGGAAGGCAGATTGCACCGGCAACTGGTCTGGGCAAAATTTCAGCGAGGCGTGCCTTCGCCGTTAAAATCGGAATACCATTATTCAGGCAATCTGAATAATGCAGCACCGGGTGCGGGCCGATAACGACAACCATGATCATGCCTGAAAAAGCCCGTCACTTGCTGGTTGGCGAAGCCGCGGAAAAACGGGCTTGCCGGTACCTGCAGGACAAGGGGCTGAGGCTTGTTGACAGGAACTTGCGTACACCGCATGGTGAAATAGACCTGATAATGATGGATCATGACACCGTGGTGTTTGTCGAGGTACGGTACCGCAAATCCGGTCGGTACGGTCTCGCCGAGGAAACCGTAACGCAAGGAAAGCAGCAGAAACTGGTTCGCTCGGCACAATGGTTTCTGCAGCGAAACAATGAACACGCCGGTCGACCGTGCCGGTTCGACCTGGTAGCCATTACCGGGGACAACCAGGCTGGCGACCCCAACTGGATTACAAACGCGTTTTTCTAAACTTGAAGGCAACCAGAGAAAATTCCCATGCCACAGGAACATGACATCAACGAATTGGTCAACCGGATCAATGACAATATAGCCAATCATCTGCTTACCGTACAAAACGCGGCAGACCTGATATCCGAGGATATTGCCCGGGCAGCACAAGTGATGCTGCGCGCATTGCTGGGTGACAGGAAAATTCTCGCCTGCGGTAACGGCGGCTCCGCAGCCGATGCCCAGCATTTCTCATCCGAACTGCTGAATCGTTTCGAGACTGAACGACCGGGATTACCGGCGATGGCACTAACCACCGACGCTTCGACCATTACCTCGATCGGCAACGACTATCATTTTGATGACATATTTGCCAAACAAATCCGGGCCCTGGGTCAGCAAGGTGATATCCTGCTGGCAATCAGTACCTCGGGTAACTCGACCAATATCATTCGGGCAGTTGAGGCGGCACATGAACGTGGCATGACCTGCATCCTGCTTAATGGTCGCGAAGGCGGAGAAATCGCCGGCATGGTAGAAGGTAATGACGTGGAGATACGCATACCAGGCGCCTCGACCGCACGCATACAGGAAATACACATTCTTGCCATTCATTGCCTGTGTGACCTGATTGACTTGCAGTTGCTTGGCCAAACCAGTTAAACGCCAGGGCGAATCATGCATCGATACACATTTTCCGGTTCAGGCTTCCCCGTGCTTCTGCTTTTGGCCACGCTCCTGCCAGTAATACAAGGCTGTGCTACTGCAGTTGTCGCCGGTGCCGGTGCCGGTGCAGTGATTACCAATGACAAGCGCAGTTTCGGCTCCATAATTGATGATGAAAATATCGAAATTAAGATGCGACGTTTTGTCGATCAGCAGAAAGTACTCAGGGAAACAGCACACCTCAGCTTCACCAGCGTCAACGGCGTATTATTGATCTCGGGAGAAATCGGAAACGAACAGGATCGCAACCTGATTCTGAGCCATGCCCGCCAGACCAGTGGCGTGAAACGCACAGTTAACCAGATGGAAATTGCACCCGTAGCATCAGTCAGCTCGCGCACCCGCGACGCATGGATAACCAGCGTTGTCAAAACACGCCTTGCCTCCGACAAGCGAGTTGATTCGACACGCATAAAGGTAGTAACTGAATCCGGCTCTGTTTTTCTCATGGGTCTTGTTAGCCAGCAAGAAGGAGCGGACGCCGCTGAAGCGGCGCGCGTAGTCAACGGCGCCAAACGTATTGTCAAATTGTTCGAGTACCTGGATTGAATACCGGATCAAAAATAATCACCCGACACGAAGATCTCGTTGCCGCCATTAAGACGGCCGGCAGACCGCTGGTATTTACCAATGGCTGCTTTGATATTCTTCACCGGGGTCATACTACATATCTCGAGCAGGCTGCATCACTTGGCAGCACGCTGCTGGTTGCACTGAACACTGACGAATCGGTCAGACGACTCGACAAGGGCAGCGATCGACCGATTAATTGCCTCGAAGACAGGATGGCCGTGATGGCTGCCCTGCAATGCGTGGCACTGGTCACATGGTTCGATCAGGACACGCCTTATGAGCTAATCCGTCTTGTATCGCCGGACCACCTGGTCAAGGGTGGTGACTGGACGGTGGAAAATATTGTCGGCGCGGACCTGGTTCAGAAAAACGGTGGCAAGGTACATTCCATTCCATTCGAGTTCGATCGTTCAACCACATCGCTGATCAAGCGAATTCGCGATCATGACTGAAACTAACCCGCCGCTGTTATCGGATCTGCGATCCGTATGCGGTAACCACGGACTGCTCAGCGCCGATGGAGATATGCTTGCCTACGGGTATGACAACTCGCGCCTGCATCGCATGCCCCTGGCGGTCGCCATTCCGGCTGATGAAAAAGCAGTAAACGGCATCATCCGGATTTGTCGCAGGTACCAGGTTCCGGTCACAACACGGGGTCGTGGCACGAACACGACCGGGGCCAGCGTACCCGAACCCGGCGGGATCATCCTGTCTACCGAAAAACTCAACAACATCATCGAGTACAGGCCCGAAGACCGGTTCATTCGCGTGCAACCCGGTGTCACCAATGGCGAGGTCAGGGATCTCGCGGCCAGGGATGGCTTGTTCTGGGCTCCGGATCCTACCAGCACCGACGTCTGCAGCATTGGTGGCAACCTGGCGATGAACGCAGCCGGACCGCGGGCAGTCAAATACGGGAGTACGCGCAACCATGTGCTCGGGATTCGCGCAGTCAGCGGCGCCGGTGAACTCTTTTCTGTTGGCGCCATCACCAGCAAAAGCGTGGTCGGCTACGATCTCACCCGCCTGATCATAGGCTCCGAGGGCACTCTCGCCGTCATTACCGAGGCCACATTGCAACTCCTGCCACTACAACCGGCACGTGCAACCATTAGACTGCTGTATCGCGATATCGATTCTGCCAGTCACGCAGTATCCAGCATAATGCGCCAGCATATTATTCCCAGCGCACTGGAGTTCATGGACACAAAGGCTATCGATATTGTTCGTGAACACGGCAATGTTGATACACCTGCCAATGCTGGTGCGTTGCTTATGGTTGAAGTGGAAGGACAGGCCGGGCAAATCCATGATGATGCACAAACTCTAATCCGGTCTGCAGGCAATCCGGGCCTGGTTGCCCAGGACATCGCCACAAGCCGCGAACAGATCCAGGCGCTCTGGCAAATGCGCAAAGCATTGTCTCCGGCACTGCGCAAGTTGGCACCGAACAAGATCAACGAAGATGTTGTTGTTCCGGTAAGCAGAATACCGGCGCTGATCAATGGACTCAATGACATCGGCAGCAGGCATGGCATCACCATCGTCAATTTCGGGCATGCGGGCAATGGCAATATCCACGTCAACCTGCTTTACGACAGCCAGAATCCGGATCAGGCCGCCAGGGCTATACCCTGCCTGGATTCGGTATTTGACCTGGTGCTGTCGCTTGGAGGCAGCCTGTCCGGCGAGCACGGCATCGGTGAAGTCAAGCGCGAGTTCGTCAGCCGCGAATTGAATGCCAACGCGCTGATGCTCATGAGAGCCATCAAACAGCAATTTGATCCTGACAATATACTGAATCCCGGCAAAGCCTTGCCCGCCGAAGACTGACGAGCCGACGGCCGGAACAGAATTTGCGCCGGGGCCACTTGGAGATTTTTGGATTTGAGCTACACTTCACCAGGTAAAATCGTATTTAGTACAATATTTGCACCCAAACACGTATTTGAAGGAGACACACAGTGACACGAATCAAGAAAGCTGCGCTGATGCTGGCCGCGGCCGCCAGTTTTACCGCCACCGCACCCAGCCAGGCGGCTACTGACATCGACGCCATCGCAGCACTCGGCACGCTTGCTGATCCCCAGGCTGCGTTCCTGGCCCTGTCGGAAGATCTTGGCGGCACCATCGCCTACCGATCAGTTTCACCAGCCGAAGATCTTGGCGTAACCGGATTTGACCTGGGCCTGGAACTCACCAGTTCCCGCCTGGCCAATTCAGCCGAATGGGTTGCAGCGGTATCTTCAGGCGATGAACTGTCCAGCGTCATCATGCCACGCATTCATGTACACAAGGGACTGCCTTTCGGTATCGATATTGGCGCCTTTTACACTGGATCATCCAACTCGAACATTGACATCACCGGCGCCGAATTGCGCTACGCCCTGGTAGAAGGTGGCGTTGCCATCCCCGCGGTAGGCGTACGCCTCACCTACAGCAAGCTGTCCGGCATTGACGAACTGGAAATGCAGACCACTGGCGCCGAACTGGCGATTTCAAAGGGCTTTGCATTCCTGACCCCGTATGCTTCCGCCGGCGCAGTGCGTGTTACCAGCACCCCTGACGGTATCGCAGCTGATCCGGTAACATCCGGCGGCGCGGGCCTGGTTGAAGAGGAATTCACCTTGAGCCGTGCCAACGTTGGCGTGAACATGAACTTCACCTTGCTGAATATTGTTCTCGACTGGGACAAGACCGGCGACGTGACTTCGTCGACCCTGAAAGTCGGATTTCGCTGGTAAGTGCCTCCTCGGCACAAAAAAGCCCCGCAATGCGGGGCTTTTTTATTTTTACGGACCGCTGTTCCGGGTTCCTCGCTCGGCATCTTCAAGCTCGGTCAACACGCGCCTGTAGAGATCGGCATCTGCTGAAGTAAAACAACAAGCGATGATACGATCAAACCTCGACACATAGCGGGTCATCTGTCGGAGCGCGATAACTGCGGCTTCTTGCTTTGGGTAACCAAAAACACCTGTGCTGATTGCCGGAAACGCAATTGAACGGCAATCATTGGCCAGCGCCAACTCCATGCTGTTTCGGTAACATTGTTCCAGCTGGCCTGCTTCTCCGTGTTGTCCACCCTGCCACACGGGTCCGACCGTATGAACCACCCGGCGAGGCTGCAGCCTGAAGCCGGGTGACAGTTTGGCCTGCCCGGTCTCGCAACCATCAAGTGTACGACAGTATTCCGCCAGCTCCGGTCCTGCAGCCGCGTGGATGGCGCCATCAACACCGCCACCGCCCAACAGGCTTTTGTTGGCGGCGTTGACGATAGTGTCGACATCAAGCGTCGTGATATCTGCGCAAACAATCTTGATCATTGCCTGCCTCCGCGTAAGCGGGAAACATTGCCAGCCATGGTTAGGCGCCTGGCAATCCGGCTGCAACCTACTTGATCACACGCAAGCTGGGTGGTTTGCCCGGACCATTGTCTCCGCCCGGTGGCCTTCCAGGGATTTCTGTGCTGGCTTTGCCGGATTCAACGGGCTCGGCGATAGTGAAACTCATACCCTCGCCATTTTCCCTGGCGAATATCGCGCGCACGGCAGTAACAGGAATTTCTATGGCGCAGGATTTTCCCGAGAATCGAGCGTGAAAAAACAGCCAGTCGTCACCAAGGTCAAGATCGGCCACAGCCTGGGGGTGGACATTCAACACAATCTCGCCATCGGAATCATAACCTGCAGGCACGCGGACGCCCTCCTGCCTGACGTCCACGAGTACGTGGGGCGTCAGGCCATTGTCCACCGCCCATTGATGTATCGCGCGGATATAGTAGGGTGTGATCAACTTTGACATGACATCACCTCTGACCAACAGCTGGTTGGATATTTGAATGCCTGGCGATATTTGTTACGACATCGGCAACACCCGGGTCGCTCGCACAATATCAGGCCTGGCGCATCTCCCTTTCGGTATCCAGGAGACTTTTTCTGAATGATTTACGCGCAAACAGGCGCTCGGCATATTCCAGTACCGGCCTGGCCTGGCGCGGCATGCTGATACCGTATTTATCCAGGCGCCACAAGATGGGTGCCAGAGCGCAGTCTACCAGCGAGAACTCCTCGCCCAGGATAAACGGGCGCTCCTTGAATACCGGGGATATGACTGTCAGGCCGTCTCGAATGGTATTGGCAGCTTTTGACGCCAGCTTCTTGTCATCGCCTTCTATAATCGGGGTCAGCGAATACCAGTCACGATCAAACCGGTAAAGCATCAGGCGCGCCTTGGCACGCGACACCGGGTCTACCGGCATCAGCGGCGGGTGAGGCAACCTTTCATCCAGGTACTCATTGATTATCGGTGAGCTGTACAACACCAGGTCACGATCTATCATGGTCGGCACTTCGTTGTACGGGTTGTGATCTGACAGTTCACGCGGCTTCTTCTGCTCGTCCACCTCAACAACCTGGAACTCCACCTCCTTTTCAAACAGCACAATACGCGTGCGGTGACTATGAGGATCAGAGCCTGAAAAAAGGGTCATGATGGGTTTGCGATTAGCAGGCGATGCCATTGGGCTGACTCCTTAAAAACCATAAATAACGCCGAAAGGGGGCAATGCCCCCTTTCGCACCCACTATTCCGGAATCACTTTATGCAAGTGACGCGACCGGCCTAGTGGATATCTCTCCAGTATTCCTTCTTCAGCATGTAGGCAACGAAGAAGAATACAAACATAAAGATCATAACATAGGCGCCGATGCGATAGCGCACCAGCTTTGCCGGTTCGGCCAGGTAGACCATGAAATTCGTCAGGTCGCGCATGGCTGAATCATACTCTTTTTCAGTCATACTGCCGGCCTTGGCCAGCTCAAAACCGGTGATATGGCCCGCCTCGTTCTTGACCGCGCGCTGCTCGCCCTGCAATTCGTACAGCACATGCGGCATGGCCACCTTGTCAAACACGCTGTTATTCCAGCCACTGACAGCACCGGTATCACGGTAAAAACTGCGCATGTAGCTATAAATCCAGTCTGCGCCGCGTGAACGGCCGGTCAGAGACAGGTCGGGCGGAACCGTGTTGAATGCCGCCTTGGCAACAGCCGGCGTAATCGATGCTGTCATCAATTCACCAACCTTGTCACTGGCGAACATCAGGTTGTCCTTGACCTGCTCTTCGGTCAGACCCAGGTCCCGTGCCATGCGGTTGTAACGCATGAAGGAAGCACTGTGACATGACATGCAGTAGTTCATGAAAATCCGGGCGCCGCGCTGCAACGAGGCTCTGTCACCCAGGTCGATATTGGCTGAATCCAGCTTGACATCACCACCACCGGCGACCGCCAGGCCGGAAAACAGACTCAGAACAAGTACAATTACCAACTTTTTCATTTTGTCACCCTTTCCGGTTCTGGCTTGGTCTTGTCCCAGGTGGTGTACCAGGGCATCAACAGGAAGAACAACAGGTACAGTATGGTGCATATCTGTGCAGCCAGTACCGCAGGACCGGCAGCCGGCTGCGTTCCGAGGTAACCCAGAATGATAAACACGACGACGAATATGGCCAGCGCCAGCTTGAACATCCAGCCCTTGTAACGAATGGACTTGACCGGTGAACGATCCAGCCACGGCAGGAAAGCAAACAGCACAATACCCATACCCATCAACACCACACCCCAGAACTTGGCTTCGAGAGTGAAGTACCCCAGCATCAATACTGCGGCCAGGCCAACAGTAGCCGCACGCACCATCGTATTCTGGTTTGCCTTGAGCACCATCAGGGTCATGATGATGGTCAGCGGTACAAGGCCGTAGACCACGAACATGTCGGTGCAGGCACGGAGCAATGAGTAGTACGGTGTGAAGTACCACAACGGCACGATATGCGCCGGTGTCTTCAACAGGTCCGCCGGCGTAAAATTGTCGGCCTCAAGGAACCAGCCGCCAAACTCGGGCACGAAAAATACCACGGCAAAATACAGAATAAGGAATCCGGCAACACCGACGATATCCTTCACCGTGTAATACGGGTGGAACGGAATACCATCCACAGGAATACCATCAGAGCCCTTGTTCTTCTTGATTTCGATGCCATCAGGATTGTTGGAACCGACTTTATGCAGCGCAACAATATGTACAAAAACCAGTCCAGCCAGGGCCAGCGGTACAGCAACAACATGCAGCGCAAAGAATCGGTTCAGCGTAGCGTCACCAACGACAAAATCGCCACGAATGAATTCTGTCAGCATGTCGCCGATAACCGGAATGGCGCCAAACAGGGAAATGATTACCTGCGCGCCCCACAGTGACATATTGCCCCACGGCAACAGGTAACCCATGAAGGCTTCCGCCATCAATGCCAGCAGGATGACAACACCGATCAACCACAGCAATTCCCGCGGGCCACGGTAGGATCCATACATCAGGCCACGGAACATATGCAGGTAAACGACAATAAAGAAGAAAGACGCACCGGTAGAATGCAGGTAACGCATCAGCCAGCCCCAGGGTACGTCACGCATGATGTACTCAACCGAAGCAAAAGCCAGCGCCGTATCCGGCTTGTAGTGCATGGTCAGAAAGATGCCGCTGACGATCTGGATAACCAGAACCAGCATTGCCAGTGAGCCGAAGTAATACCAGAAATTGAAATTCTTCGGTGCGTAATACTTGGCCAGGTGTTCGTTCCAGACCTTCATTACGGGGTAGCGATCATCCACCCACTTCAGGCCCTGACCCATAATATCGATAATCTTGTCCATCCTGACCCCCTTAAGCCTTGTCGCTATCCTGATCCACGCCAATCAGCAGGCGGGTATCAGACAGGTATTTGTGTGGCGGAACAGGCAAGTTGGTTGGTGCCGGAACGTTCTTGTAGACGCGACCGGACAAATCAAACTTGGAACCATGGCATGGGCAGAAGAAGCCACCCGGCCAGTCATCGCCCAACGCAAACGCGGCAACAGCACCGGCCTTGATCGGAGTCTGTGGCGAGCATCCCAGGTGGGTACAGATACCAACCAGCACCAGGTACTCGGATTTAATGGAACGCTCGACACCGGCAACATATCCCGGCTGGTCGGCATTCGTGGAATCGGGATCAGTAACCGTGGCATTGAGCTTTTCCAGCCCAGCCAGCATTTCCGGGGTACGGCGCAAAATCCACACAGGCTTGCTACGCCACTCAACAGTCATCATCTGACCGGGTTCCAATTTACTGATATCAACTTCTACCGGTGCGCCAGCAGCACGGGCACGCTCACTTGGCGTCCAGCTCTGGATGAATGGCACGGCGGCGAATCCGGCACCTACTGCGCCCACTGCTGAGGTCAAAGCCACGAGCTGTCGGCGAGTGCGGTTCATTCCTTCGTCACTCATGAACCCCCCTGAATTGAGTTAGGTCACTGATTTTTAGGGAAAAAATATAAACAAAACACTAAACTGAAATTGTATATTAGCAATTACTAATATACTGACAGCAGCGCGGCATAGGATCATACATCAACCGGTCACAGTCAAGTGAATATCGGGCTAAATCCGGCCAATTCTTGGAAAAATCCGCCCAAATTCTTCAAAACCCATCATAGCCTTCCACGGGTTATCACCGCTACAATTAGCTGTTCATATTCAGGTTGTTTATCGGAGCTGGAATTCCTATGCCTTGGCGCCAATCACTCGCTTTTCTGATGCGGGCCGTTATTCTCGGCCTCGCATTTTCATTCGTAATTATCACGATCTGGCCCAAGTTGGTGCTGGAACGGCACCTGACCGGACCCGATCAACAGGCGCAGACGCCAGCACAAACAGCATCGCCAACCCTGCCCGCAGGTCGTGACGTCAGCGGGCCCGTGTCCTACTCCGACGCGGTGGATCGCGCATCTCCGGCAGTGGTCAACATCAATACCGCCAAGGTGGTCACGGTTCGCCAACACTCATTCTTCGACGACCCGATATTTCGCCGCTTTTTCGGGCGCGACCTGGACAACCTTATTGGCAAGCCCAGACAACAGCTACAGACCAGCCTTGGTTCAGGCGTTCTGCTCAGTTCCAAGGGCTACATAGTGACCAATAATCACGTCATCCAGGGTGCCGATACCATCCAGGTGTCCTTGCGCGACGGGCGCACCGCCAAGGCCAAGCTGGTAGGTAGCGACCCGGAAACCGACCTCGCTGTTCTGAAAATCGAGCTGGACAAGCTGCCAAGTATCCAGGTGGGCGACTCCGGCAAATTGCGCGTGGGTGACGTAGTACTGGCCATAGGCAACCCGTTTGGCGTTGGCCAGACTGTCACCCTGGGCATAGTCAGCGCCACCGGCCGTAACAAGCTGGGAATTAACAGGTTTGAAAACTTCATCCAGACCGATGCCGCCATCAATCCCGGAAACTCCGGCGGCGCGCTGATTGATGCTCGTGGTAACCTGATCGGCATCAATACCGCCATTTTCTCCAAATCCGGTGGATCACAAGGCATCGGCTTCGCCATCCCCGTCGCGCTCAGCCAGGAAGTGCTGGCCGATATCATCAAACACGGACGACCGGTACGCGGTTGGCTCGGTGTCGAAGGCGACCCGGTCACTGATGAAATTGCCAGGGCGCTGGACCTGGAAAAAACCGAAGGCATTGTCGTGGTTGGCGTTCTGCGAAACGGTCCCGCACACAAAGCGGGCATTGAACCGGGCGACGTCATTATCGCCGTTGACGGCAAACCGGTAGTGGGTGCTCACGAAACCTTGCTGGCCATCTCAAGGCATCGGCCCGGAACCCGCATCAAGCTCGACATTATTCGTGACGGGAAGAAGCAGCCAATCGAAGCAACGGTCATTGAACGGCCCACTGAAAGACCTGACAACAAGTAACGCCGATGAGCAAATTGCACGATCGCAACATTGCCCTTATAGATTGGGCAGTGTTGTGACGCATCGTTCTGGCAATCAAACTAACACCAGTTTACCGGGCACAGGATACACCGTTGATCAGGTAGCCGAGCCATTTATCCGGGAGTATGACAGGTGTTTACACTGTGGTTCATAGGGTCTTTGTTTATTAACTCCGGAACAACACCAACAATCATTCTTGCAATCAACAGCTTATCCGAACACACACATCTTTTCTGTATTACCTGACACTCTGGAACGAGTTGATTCACGAATCGCTGACAAGTTGAACATAATCTAGTTATGTCTATTTTTAATGTCATGGATTCATGCCTGACTCACAAGGAAAACCACGCTGAATGCGGACTGTCCAGTGTTACAAATCTCAGGCACAAGAATAAATTCACTATGCACCCTGGAGTATTTTTTATGAGAAAGTTTAGCATCGCAAGCATCCTGGTCAGTACCAGCCTGGTTTCTGTATCCCCGGTTTTCGCAGGCACGGTTACAGAACGCGAAACCAATGACACACCCGGCACCGCGCAACCACTTGCACCCGATTCAAACATGAGGGTAAGCCCCGCATACATGGGCAACAGTCCTGCCATGGCCAAAGATGTAGACTTTTTCAGTATCAATGTAGAAGCCAACGACGTCGTCACCATAGACATAGAAAATGGATACGGTGCGGGTGAACCGGTGGATACCTGCATCGCGGTAATAACACCCGAGGGACGGGTACTCCGCTACATTGATGACAACAACGAGTTAAGAGTTGCTATCAACGATGACGAAAACACCAACGCAGATCTCTGGGATTCACTGCTCAAGAATGTAGTATTCCCTGCATCCGGTACTTACACCATCGGTGTCAGCAACTGGGGTCGTTGTTTCCAGGAAGTGACCAACGGCTACACAATGGAATCCGGCGATATGGATGCCGGCGATTATGAACTGGTGGTCACCGGCGTGTCAGTGCCTGCAGGAATGCAACACGTCAACATCTCCGTGAAGAATGACCATCGCTCCGGCCGTAGCCCGATCAACCCAAAGAGCAACGGCAAGATTCCTGTTGCCATTCTTTCATCCGAATCATTTGATGCCACGTCAGTGAATACCGGTTCGGTAACCTTTGGCAATACCGGTGACGAAAACAGCCTGGAGAATTGTCACAGCAAGACCGTCGATGTTAACCGCGATGGATTCCCGGATGTCATGTGCCACTTCCGCACACGTGATACAGACTTCAACAAGTACAGTGAGGAAGGCGTTCTACGTGCAACCCTTAAAGACGGTACTCGTATCGAAGGACGTGGCAACCTGAATGTTGTATCTGTTAAGCCTAGCCGCCGATAAGATCAATCCATCTGAAGCCAAACAAAAGCCCCGGAATCTTCCGGGGCTTTTTTATTCCAGGGCAAGACCTCAACTATTTTTCATCAATCTCTTCATCGAATTTCCGGATCTCGTTTTCAAGATCCAGGCTTTCTGAATCATCGTCGGGTTTGCGCTTGCCAATCCTTCGCGCAAAGAACAGGCCCACTTCAAACAACAACATCATCGGAATGGCCAGCAGGGTTTGGGAAATCACATCCGGTGGCGTCAACAGCATCGCGACCGCAAACACGCCTATCAGGACGTAGGGGCGCTTGTCGGCAAGGGATTCCGGCTCGATAACCCCGGCATAGGTCAAAAGCAGGATCGCGACCGGTAATTCAAAAGCAATGCCAAAGGCGATAAACATTGCAAAGACAAAATCAAGATACGCCTTGATGTCGGTCATGATCTGCACGCCTTCCGGCGCCACCTTGGTGAAAAATTCGAACACCAGCGGGAACACAACAAAGTAGGCAAATGCCATACCACCATAGAACAGCAGCGTACTGGAGGCCAGCAACGGTATAACCAGGCGCCGTTCATGGCGGTACAGGCCGGGCGCGACAAATGCCCATGCCTGGTAAAGAATCCAGGGTATGGAAGCAACAAGGGATACAATAAACGCCAACCGGAGTGGAGTCAGAAACGGTGACGCCACTTCTGTTGCGATCATGCTGGCGCCCTTGGGCAAAACACTCAGCAGCGGCTGGGCCAGAATGTTGTACAACTCCTGGGAATAAACTATCAATGGCAAAAATATCGCAAACACGCCTGCCAACGCATACAGCAAGCGGTTACGCAACTCGAGCAGGTGCGAAAAGAAACTGCCTTCCGCTTCGTAATCAGGTTGATTGTCAGTCATCGGTCTTTGGGATGCTTTGTATCGGAAGCGTCTTCGCCGACCTGGCCGACGGCCTCGGTTTTGACAGGCTCTTCGCTATTCGCAGTCTTTCCTTCGATGGCATCGATAAGGTAGTCCGGTTCCGGTGATACAGGCTGGTTCAGGGTCTGGGCAATCTCGGCGGAAGACTGGTTCAGGTTATCTCGCGCCCGGGTTAATTCTTCCTTGAGTTTTCGTAGTTCGGCCAACTCCTCGGATTTGAGCTGTTCATCAAAATCATCCTTGACCGAGGCGATAAAATTCCGGATTCGCGCCACCCACTTGCCGGCAAAGCGTGCGGCTTCAGGCAGGCGTTTGGGTCCAAGAACAATCAGCGCCAATACAGAGATCAGCACCAGCTCCCAGAAACCGATATCAAACATAACTCCGGCCCGGCGATCGTCTTGTCAGACTTTGGAATTGTCTTTGTTTTCAGCAGGTGAAGACTCTCCATCAATAACGCGACTGGACTTGTCTTCCACTTGCGTTTTGCTGTCTGACTCTTCCTTCACAGCCTGCTTGAAACTCTTGATGGCGCCACCGAGATCGCCACCAACATTACGCAGTTTCCGGGTACCGAATACCAGGACCACCACGGCCAGCAGAATCAATAATTGCCAGATACTAATACCCATATTCTCGTCCTCTTTGCGGTTACGTTACCGCCAGTCATAATAGTATAGTAATGTAATTACCGGCCCCGAGAGGCCTTCTCCTCCAGGCCGGACACGCCAAAACGGCGATCCAACTCCCGTAACACATCATCCGGTTTCAGCCCCTGCTGCGCAAGCAACACCAGGGTATGAAACCACAAATCCGCCACCTCGTAGACAATCTTGTCTTTATTGCCGTCTTTGGCCGCCATCACGGTTTCTGTGGCTTCTTCACCGATTTTTTTCAAAATCGCATCCAGGCCCTTGGCATACAACCGGGCCACGTAAGAGCTGTCGGCATCGGCATGCTTCCGGGCTTCCAGCACTTCGGCCAATTGTTTCAAAGTATCACTCACATGCACCGCCTGTTACTTGCTGCCGTAAATTTCATCGGCTGACTTCAGAACCGGCTCAACTTCATGCCACTGGCCATCACGATATTCACGAAAAAAACAACTGTGTCTTCCGGTATGACAGGCAATGCCGCCCTTTTGTTCCACTTCCATCATAATGACGTCGTTATCGCAATCCAGGCGCAGCGAAACCAGGCGCTGTTCATGACCGGATTCCTCGCCCTTGCGCCACAGCTTCTGCCGTGAACGCGACCAGTAAATGGCCTTGCCTTCCGCCACCGTCAGTCTCAAGGCCTCCCGGTTCATCCAGGCGACCATCAGGATTTTCCCCGACCCGGTCTCCTGGGCAATGGCGGGCACCAGCCCGTCAGCCGTCCACCTGATCTCGTCCAGCCAGGCCTCGCTCAAACTGATGTCCTCATCTCGATACCCTGCTGCGCCATGAAAGCCTTGGCCTCACCAACCGTGTACTCGCCAAAATGAAAAATACTGGCTGCCAGCACCGCGTCCGCATGCCCACGGGTCACGCCGTCAGCCAGGTGCTGCAAGTTGCCGACACCGCCCGAAGCGATGACCGGGATCGGCACGGCATCACACACGGCACGGGTCAAACCAAGATCAAAACCGTCTTTCGTGCCGTCTCGATCCATGCTCGTCAGCAGGATTTCACCGGCACCGTATTCAGCCATTTTTCGTGCCCACTCGATCGCGTCAATACCGGTAGGTTTGCGACCGCCATGGGTAAAGATTTCCCACCTGTCGTCGCCCACTGACTTGGCGTCGATGGCGACAACAATGCACTGCGAGCCAAAATGATCGGCCGCTTCCTTGACGAATTCCGGGTTGAATACGGCAGCAGTATTAATGGCCACCTTGTCCGCCCCGGCATTAAGCATGGTGCGCACATCTTCCAGCTTGCGTATACCGCCGCCGACTGTAAGCGGAATAAATACCTGGCTGGCCATTTCTTCGACCACGTGCACCATGGTCTCACGATCATCAGAACTGGCGGTGATATCCAGGAACGTGATCTCATCGGCACCCTGCTCGTCATAGCGGCGCGCCACTTCCACCGGGTCGCCGGCATCGCGAATGTCGACAAACTTCACGCCTTTGACAACGCGACCGTTATCAACGTCAAGACAGGGAATAATTCGCTTGGCCAGTCCCATGATCAGCCACCCAGCTCATCGGCAAGTTTCTGTGCCTCGGTAAAATCCAGCGTACCCTCGTAAATAGCGCGGCCGGTAATGGCCGCGGTAATGCCTTCCGATTCCACCGCACACAACGCCTTGATGTCATCAATGTTGGTGATGCCGCCGGATGCTACGACCGGGACGGATATGGCTTGCGCAAGCTTCACCGTCGCCTCGACATTCACGCCGGTCATCATGCCATCACGACCAATATCGGTGTAGACAATGGCGCTGACGCCATCATTTTCAAATCGCTTGGCCATCTCGATAACATTCTGGCCGGTCAACTTGGCCCAGCCTTCAATTGCTACGTCACCATCCCTGGCGTCCAGCCCGACAATGACATGGCCAGGAAACTTGCTGCATGCCTCGGCGACAAACTCCGGTTCCTTGACTGCCTTGGTACCAAGAATCACGAACTGCACACCGGCATCAAGATACGCCTGGATGGTTTCAAGGTCGCGAATGCCGCCACCTATCTGGATCGGCAAATGCGGGTAGGTTTTGGCAATGGCGGTAATAACATCACCATTAACCGGCTTACCATCAAAGGCGCCGTTAAGATCAACCAGGTGCAGGCGCCGTGCGCCGGCAGCCTTCCACTTGCCGGCCATGGCTACCGGGTCATCAGAGAAAACCGTGTCATCGTCCATGCGCCCCTGGCGCAGGCGTACGCATTTCCCGTCTTTCAGATCAATTGCAGGGATTACCAGCATCTTCCCACTACTCCTGCCCGTCCCAGCGGACGAAATTCTCAAGCAACTTCAGCCCGGCGTGTTGACTCTTTTCCGGGTGAAACTGCGCTGCAAACACATTGTCACGCCCCGCTGCCGAGGTAAAGGTCAAACCAAAGTCGGTGGTTCCAGCCACGATCGCCGGGTCTGCCGACTCAACATAATAACTGTGCACAAAATAAAATCGCGCATCCTGGGCAATACCCTGCCACAGCGGATGATTGCGCGTCTGCCGAACCTGGTTCCAGCCCATGTGCGGAATTTTCAGCAGCTGACCATCGGCGTCTTTCATATTCTCCGGGAAGCGCCGGGTTTGACCGGGAAACACTGCCAGGCAGTCGACGCCGCCGCCTTCCTCGCTGAAGTTGTACAGCGCCTGCAGACCCAGGCAAATTCCAAGAAATGGCTTGCTGGTGATCGCCTCAAGCAGGGCCTGGCGCAGACCCGATGCGTCCAGCGCACTGATACATCCGGCAATGGCGCCCTGCCCCGGGAATACCACGTGGTCTGCTTTCGCAACAACATCCGGGTCATGACTGAGCAGAACGCTCGATTTGGTTGCTACGTGCTCCAGCGCCTTGACCACCGAGCGCAGGTTTCCCATGCCATAATCGACAACAACAACGGTGCTCACCGGATTACTCCGTCACAATTCATATACTCACCACTGAAACAAGAACCAGGGGTCGCCCTCTAGAGGCTTCCCTTGGTAGACGGGATCACATCGCCCATGCGCGGATCAGCTTCTACCGCCATGCGCAGGGCACGACCAAACGCCTTGAAAATGGTCTCGGCAATATGGTGTGCATTCCGACCACGGATGCAGTCGATGTGCAGCGTCGTTAACGCGTGATTACAGAACCCCTGGAAGAACTCTCCCAGCAGGTCAATATCGAACTCACCCACGTGCGAGCGCGGGTAGTCGACCTGGTATTCGAGCCCAGGGCGACCGGAAAAATCGATCACCACCCGGCTCAATGCCTCATCTAGCGGTACATAGGCGTGGCCATAGCGGCGAATACCCTTCTTGTCGCCAATGGCCTTGGCCATCGCCTGGCCAAGGGTAATGCCAATGTCCTCGACCGTGTGATGATCATCAATATGGGTATCACCCTCGGCCTTGATTTCCAGATCCACCAGGCCATGACGCGCCACCTGGTCCAGCATGTGCTCGAGAAACGGCACGCCGGTATCCAGCACAGCCTTGCCGGACCCATCCAGGTCAATACTGACCGTAATCCGGGTTTCGTTGGTATTGCGCGTAATTGAAGCGGTGCGGCTCATGTGAACA
This sequence comes from Gammaproteobacteria bacterium, assembly GCA_029880545.1. Lineage (NCBI taxonomy): Bacteria > Pseudomonadati > Pseudomonadota > Gammaproteobacteria > Gammaproteobacteria bacterium. Next base: position 256,003 of record JAOUOD010000002.1, read on the forward strand.
GGATTCCTTGAAATGTCTGCCCCGAGTTTACCAAATATCCCGGTAAACTCACGCACATCTGTGCCTGCCCTGTTGACAGCAATTGCCTAAAGCTGCGGTTACTTGCCTGCCTGCGGCCCTGGCGACCCGGCACCACTGTCATTAGCATCGGCTGCCCGGGGCTGCCCGGCCGCAGCTGTCTCGCCGACGGGGCTGAAGTGATACTCGAACACCTCCATGGATTGCATGTAGCCGGTTTCCGACTCCGTGCGCGCGTAGCGCGCCGGCATCATTTCAGCCAGCCGATCCATGCTTTTCTGCAGCCAGGGACTAAGAACACCGAGAGCCAGGAGTTCCCGGTTTTTTGCGTGCACGGCAATAGCTTTCTCTTCAACCTGGTATACCTGGTCCTCCAGGGCGAGCTCGTATTCCTCTGCCTCAATCTTGCTCAGCCTGCCTGGTCGTTCCGATTCGGCCATGGCACGCGCCAGCCGGTAGTACATATCGCCAATATAATAGGTCGCCGCGGCGGTAAACTCGGCCACCCGGTAGTCGAGCAAACGGTTACACAGTTCGACCGTGTGGACCATCTGGTTCTTCTTGAGTTGCAGCATCTTCCTGAATGGCTGTGCCAGGCGCATGGCAACAAACTTTTCATATTCCGGCTCAATGAAAACAAGCTGGGCACTCGCCGCCAGGTAACGGGTTCTCTCGGTTCGCTTCTCCCCGGCCCCGGCCTCGGTTTCGATAAACTTCTTCAGATCGGCAAGGTAGGCATCGTGCTTGCCCTGCAGTTGATAAAGACCGGCGATACGAAACCGGGCTTCCAGTACCGGCTCCAGGGGATCAGGGAACAACGCGATATACCGGCTATAAGATACGTGAGACGCCGGGTAGTTTTCGGCAGCCTGGTACATCTCGGCAGCCGTAATCAGCGCTTCACGCCTTGTTGATTCGTCACTCGGGCCGGTTGCAAGCCGTTCAAACTCGACAGCGGCCCGGTCAAATTGCTTCATCTCCCGGAATACCACGGCGAGTCTTGATGTAGCATCAATGGCCAGCTTATGACCACCGAACATGCTCCGGAAAGATTGCAGCGCCAGCGCTGCTTCCGGCCAGCGTTGCAGCTGAATCAGGATTGACGCTGCATCAAAGTCTGCTGTTGGGCGGATATCGGAACCAGGCGCCGATTTTGCGACGCGGGCAAAATGTCCGAGGGCGCGCTCAGGATCAGCATCGGCCACTGCCTGCTCACCCTGACGATAGATAGAGGCCGCCAGGTTATTAATCAGCTTGTCTCGCTCAGGGTCTTTTGGATTGGTAAGACGCACTGCCTTGCGGTATGCCTGCTCCGCCAGGACATGGTTCTTGCTGTCGAACTCGGCATGGGCAATCACGAGCCAGGCCGAACGACGCATTCCCTTTTCCGCCTTTGGATACTCATCAAGCAATCGTCGCGCTACCTGGTTGGCCATCGGGTAGTTTCCTGACTGAAAATAATCTTCGGCTACCGCGGCCAGTATCATCGGCACCTTGTCGAAACCCCGGAATGAGTCGGCAAACTTTAGTGAAACAGCGATAATCTTTTCCCGCGCGCCAGGCTGATCTGCAGCAGGTAATTGTTCGTAACCCTGGCGATATGCAGACACGGCGGCATAACCGGCATCGCGGGCCCGGCCATGCACACCATAGCTGTAGGCGGTTCGCTCGAATTCCGCCCCTGCCTGCGCATAATGCTTGCCACCGAGCAACATCTCGGCGAGGCGATAATTCATCTCCGGAGCCATGGCATCATCAGGGAGCGATGACAGGAACTGCGTATACCACATGATTGCCTGCTCAAGATTTTCCGAATGGTTTTTTGCAAAACGCTTGTCCTGGTACAAGGCATGGTAGTGGCCGGCAAGCTCGGACAAGGTATTTTTCAGATGACCGACAACATCGTTGTACGCGCGAATGTCATTATGCTTCCAGTATTCCGAATACAATCCATAAGCTAAAGCAAACTGTTTTCTCGCCTCCAGCACATAACCGCTGAACCCGCCTTTCTTGTAGACATCGGCAATACGAAGGTGGAGATAAGGTGACTTGGGATGATACGGGTACTGTCTGATAAACGCACGGTAGGTTTCTGCCGCGTCATTGTAACGACGTGTAGCCAGGTAGTGCTCGGCAAGGTGCCTGTATATGCCTTCCTCGTAACTACGGTTACCGTTTTCCCTGAAATACCCGGCAACCGATTCAGCGCCACCAAGACTGGAAAAACTGAGACTGATGGCCCGGTAGATATCTTCCATGCGCACCGGGTCGGTCGACGTGACCGTGGAATCTCGACTACCGGTTTTCCCGGTCTCGTGATCAAGCAAGGCGATAAAGAATTTCAATGCAGCCTGGTAACGTTGTTGCCGGTAGCTGGTCCAGCCCGCCTTGCCCAGTGCAAGCTCAAAGTAGGAAGACGCCGGTCCGCTGGCGATTATGGCCTGGTATGCGGCGTTTGCCTGGTCATACCGTTTGCGGGCAAAGTAATATTCACCCAACCGAAACCTGGCTTCATCGATATAGGCTGACCCGGGGAAGCGCGCTTCCATCTGATGCAAAATACTGATCGCTTCTTCCGTGTTACCGAGTTCCTCATAGGCGCGTGATAACTGGTACAGCACCCGGTCGTTGTATTCAAAATCAGGGAACCGTTTCAATACACTTTTATACAAACCAATTGCTTCAAGCGCACCGGTTCTGCCCGGATCTACAACAACATTACCCGGCAATTTTTCGGGCAGGGAGTCAGCTGACAATTTTTTCCTGCTGACAGCTGTCACGCGGCGTTCGAATGCGTCACCTGATTCGCGCTTGATGGCTGGCGCTGGGTCGGCTGAATCCTTGACCTGCGGAACCGGCGCGTCACCTGCCTGCAACATGCGCTCCCGGTATTCCCTGGCCTGTTCAATTTTCAGATCGGCCAGCCGTCGTATGGCTTCCGGTGCGATCTTCGTGTGTGAATCCTGCTCGAGATATCGCTGGTAATTTTCTACAGCCTTTTCAGTGCTGTGTTCGATCTTCTCATCTTTCAGTTCAATCTTGACATCATCAAGCCCGGCCAACGTTTGACGACGATCGGCTGAAACACAACCAGCCATTGCGACAATCAGAAGAACCGGCAGAGCACGAATAACATTCATAAGTTGCCTGCCACTATCCACCTCGTGCGCGATCATAGCTCCTGGCCAGTTCAAAGCGTGCCTTGACCTGGTGAGCCTTGAGTTGTTTTATCCGCCGATCAATTTCGGTTATTGCCATATCAGTCAGCTGCTGTCGCTGTTGACTGATCAGCAACGCTGTTGCCGGAATTGCCTTGCTGATTCTTGAAGCCAGCGCGTTTAACTGGTCGTCATAGCCTTCGTAAGTATCCAGCAAAACCTGCCTGGCGCTGACAACAGCATGATGGCGCAACTTCAGGCTTTCCAGCTCGCTATCCAGCTGGTTCCAGCCTTGCTGGGCCAGCTGCCTCCTTGCGTCATAGTCGGTCAGCACCTGCCAGCGTATCAGGCCGGACAGGCGATCAAGCCGGCGCCGGTAGTCAGACGCGCTGGTTCCGCTGCCCGCATTCGCGTGCAGCAACCGGATTCTGTCCATATCTTTTTGTTCAACGGCGCTGACAAATAATCCCGGATCAGACTGATCGTTCAGCGAACTCAACTGGCCGTAGATCCGGTGTCGACTGGCAAACTGCATGGACATTCGCGCCGCCAGTAGCTCAAAGTCCTTGTCAATCCCGGGCAGAAATCGATCGTAATAATCTTTTCTGGCGCGAATCATCTCCTGGTAATACACCACATCCCGGCGCCAGGTTTGCAGGCGCTCATTCAGCTCCTCAAGATCAAGAAGATTTCCGAATGCCTCCTGCGCGTCATGGTTCGCCATTAACTTGGCCAGGTAGTGGTTCTCTGGGGAATTGCCCACGGAATCGAGACGAATCGCCCAGGTACCGGCCTGCTTCAACCGCTCTTTGATGAGGTGTCTGAAAAAAGTACCGGCCAGAATATTGGAGCGTGATGTTTCAAGGCGCGACATCTCCGAGTCAAAAGCCTTGATCGCCTTCTCATACATGAGTGCTGCCTTGCCATGCAATCCGAGCTTGCCATATGCGTAGCCAATACCAAGCAGCGCTTCCTGCACACCCATGTCCGCGAGCACGCGCCCGGCAAGTTCGTTCCAGGAAACAATCGCGCGATCGTAGCGCTTCAGTGCAACGTCAGCCCAGCCCAGCCCGAGCAGAGCCCGGTTGGAAAAAGGACCTTCCAGCCTGACGCGCACGAGACTGGCCCGGGCCTGCTCCGGTCGATTCAGTTCCAGCAGGCGGAAACCAAGAGCCAGTGCCGCCTTGTCACGAATGGAGTGTGATGCCTCTGTATCAGAACCTGTATCAGCAACCTTTTCGAGATAACGAATGCTTTTTTCGTCCAGGCCAAGTCTTGCATAGGCCACGCCCAGGTTGTAGGAAGCAAAACCTGCGTAACGATCATTGTCCAGCAATGGCTCAAGCAGTGTTATCGCTTCCTTGTTCCTGTCGTTTATGATCAGGACCAGCGCCTTTTGAAATGTGATATCCGCCTTTGATGCAACTGGCAACCGGCCCGATATCCGGTCAACCACAGCCAATGCTTGCGCACGCTGGTCTTTTCGCAACAAGGTCTGGCCCAGCTGATGCAGGGCAAAATCACGATCCACGCCATCAAGACCGGCGTCTTCAGCGACCTTGATGGCACCCGCTGCACGTTCATGCAAGCGGTACTTGAGAGAAAAACTGCCCACGGTGAAATCAGGGCGATTGGCCTCATACCGCAAAACACCAAGCTTGTTCTGGTCGAGCCAGAAATTCCGGCCCAGGCCCGATTCAAGCCTGACCAATGCATCAAAATCATGGCCAAGAAATGATTGATACAGGGCTTCGCCAACATACAAATCCGGCGGAACGCGGGTATCCGCAGCGGCCGGCAGGATTGTAAGCATGCCCAGGTACACCACCAGTGTGTTTCGCAGATTGCTCACAGCCTAGCGCTCAAAAAACTCGATACCGTTTTCCTGTTCCAGGCTCGCCAGCCGAATCTCGATAATTGCCGGGTGCACGCCCTTTACCACGGTATAACTGATTCGGCGCTGCGCAGTCTGGTTATTGGACAGCCTGCCGACCACGTGCAGGTCAAGCTTGTGCTCACGAAGCTTGATATTGCCGGTATAGAGTCGCTGAACGCCGCCATTTTTAAGTGCACTGATCTCCATTGGTGCATACTTGTGGTGTATCACTTCCTTGCCATCGATACTGATGGCCAGCGAAGCAAGGTCAAACGGTCCGCCATCTTTCAGGGATAAATAGATTGCGATCTGGGTATAGGCCGGGTACAGCAGCCTGTCTTCAAGTGTTTGCAGCTCGGTACCGATATCTAGAACTTCTTCCTTGGCCTTGCGCACCTGCTCATCCAGCCCTTTCGCTTGATCGGCGAGCGTCGCCAGGGGGAGACCGGCGATAAGAATTCCTGCTACACATACCGCGACTACCTGCAACAATCCGCTCTTGGCGATACTGGACACCACACCACTCCCTAATAGTTATTTTCGTTATAAATTGTAGCGCATCCGGGAAAATTTCCGACGCGTTAATGGGTCGCCCGGCATCAGCAATACCAAGTTATTGTTTTCAGAAGGGATTTACGGGTTTCTCCGGCCAGTTTAGCTTAGTTCAGCCATCGCTTTCAGGAAAACATCGTTTTCTTCAGGTGTGCCGATGGTGGTGCGCAAGCAATTCTCGAGCAGCGGGTCGGCGTGGGACAGGTTTTTGATCAGCACACCCGCCTGTTTCAGTGACTCATGCACCGCATCGCCGGCAGCGTGGCGGGAGCGGAACAGGATGAAGTTGGCCTCGCTGGGCCAAGCCTGGATGTCCGGCATGTGTGACAGTGCATCAAAAACACGCTGCCGCTCGGAAACAATGGCAGCGGTCTGCTCGTGCAGAAAACGGGCATTGTCCAGGGCAAACTCGGCACCGGTCTGGGTCAGGCTGTTCACGTTATAGGGCATGCGCACCTTGTCGAATTCCTGCAACCAGCGGCCATCGCCGGCCAGCAGACCCAGGCGCAACCCGGCGAGACCCAATTTGGAGACAGTGCGCATCACCACAACATTGTCATAACCGGCCAATCGCGACATCCATGAGTCCGAGGCAAACGCGTAATAAGCTTCGTCGATAACAACAAGGCCATTGGCTGCACGGATTATGGCTTCCATCTGTTCACGGGCGAACAGGTTGCCGGTGGGATTGTTGGGATACGCCAGGAATATGACTGCCGGATCATGCTGTTCAATGGCAGCGAGCATGGCAGGCAGATCAAGCGCGAAATCATCAGCCCGCAACGGCACGCCGACATGTTTCATGCCAACAAAACGCGCAGTCATGTCGTACATGACAAATCCGGGAACCGGTGACATGACTACCGCCCCCGGTCGCGCCATGGCCAGCATGATCATCTGGATGATTTCATCAGAGCCGTTGCCTAACAGGATTTCTGCTTCGTCGGGCACGGCCATTTCCCGGCGCAGCCCCGGTCGCAGTTGTTGCGCCGACGGGTCCGGGTAACGGTTGATATCGGTCTGCACCAGCTTGTCGGCCCAGGCGCGCTTGAGATCCTCCGGCCATGGATACGGGTTCTCCATGGCATCAAGCTTGATCAGGTCGCCGGGATCGGCAACACCATAGGCTTTTAATGCCCGAATCTCGGGACGCACCAGTTGTTCGATACGCTTGTTAATGTCGGTCATGATGGCCTATAGCAACAGGCTTTTGCCGTTGGCTGTTCTATTTGCGGATGCGGTATTCAGCTGAACGCGCGTGCGCAGTCAGGCCCTCGCCATGAGCCAGGACTGATGCAGTACGACCCAGCCGGTCTGCGCCTTCGGCAGAACAGCCAATCAGGCTGGTACGCTTCTGAAAGTCGTACACGCCCAGCGGTGAACTGAACCGCGCCGTACCGGACGTGGGCAGCACATGGTTGGGCCCGGCGCAGTAGTCGCCCAGGGCTTCGGCAGTATAGCGGCCCATGAAAATGGCACCGGCATGACGAATTTTTTTTGCATACTCGCGCGCATCATCCATGGATAACTCGAGATGTTCAGGCGCGATACGGTTGGTCAATGCCGCCGCTTCATCCAGGTCACGACAAACAATGATGGCGCCGCGACCCTCGATGGAGGCGCGAATAATATCCGCTCTCGGCATTTCGGCAAGCAGGCGCGTCATGGCCGCGGCCACGTTGTCGGCAAATGCCTGGTCCGGGGTCAGCAGGATAGCCTGTGCCAGCTCATCGTGTTCAGCTTGCGAAAACAAATCCATGGCCACCCAGTCGGCATCAGTCTTGCCATCACAGATCACGGCAATTTCTGACGGCCCGGCAATCATGTCGATGTCCACCTGGCCGAACACCATACGCTTGGCCGTGGCAACATAGATATTGCCGGGACCAACAATCTTGTCTACCTGCGGAATGGTATCCGTACCAAACGCCAGCGCGGCGACAGCCTGGGCACCACCGACGGCAAACACGCGATCAACGCCGGCAATATGCGCGGCAGCCAGGACCATGTCATTGACTTCACCGCCAGGCGTTGGCACTACCATGATGAGTTCAGCGACACCAGCGACCTTGGCCGGGATGGCATTCATCAATACCGAAGAAGGATAAGCGGCCTTGCCACCAGGTACGTATAGCCCGGCACGATCAAGCGGTGTTACCTGCTGACCCAGTACCGTGCCATCAGCCTCGGTATATTCCCAGGAATCGATGCGCTGCCTTTCGTGATAACTGCGTACACGTTCCGCGGCTTGCTCCAGGGCCCGGCGCTGATCTTCAGGCAGGCGCTCGGCGGCGGCACGCAAGGCATCAACACTGATTTCCAGGTCAGCCGCATTGGCAACTTCGAGGCGATCAAACTTCTGTGTGTATTCAAGCACAGCCGCGTCACCGCGCGCCCGAACCGCGGCAATAATGTCGCGCACAACATCAGTAACGTCCTGGTCTTCACCGTGACTGCGATTAAGCAGGTCGGTAAACTCGGATTCAAAGTCCTGGTCAGTAGTGCGAAGCTGGCGAATATTCATGGCTGTTACGAAAGCGTTTCAACTGCCTGCGCCAGTTGATCCACCAGCGCTTTCAGTTTGTTGTGTTTCATTTTCATGGAAGCCTTGTTGGCCACCAGTCGTGAGCTGATATCGGCAATATGCTCCACTTCAACGAGGCCATTGGCCTTCATGGTATTGCCGGTACTGACCAGGTCAACGATACGATCGGACAGGCCTACCAGTGGCGCCAGTTCCATGGAACCGTAGAGCTTGATGATCTCGGTCTGAATACCCTTGGCGGCAAAATGGCGCTTGGCAATATTCACGTACTTGGTGGCAATGCGCAGGCGCGTCCACTTGCTCGGATCATCGGTGCGCGCCATTTCCCTCGGCTCAGCAACCATGAGTCGGCACGGTGCCAGCTTGAGATCGAGTAACTCGTACAAGCCATCGCCGTCAAATTCCATCAACACGTCCTTGCCGGCAATGCCAAGGTCTGCAGCACCGTACTGCACGTAGGTGGGCACATCAGTAGCACGAATCAGCGTGAACTTTACATCCGGGCGATTGGTATCAAAGATCAGCTTGCGGCTCCTGTTCATGTCCTCAAGCGGTTCGATACCGGCATGCGCCAGCAGCGGCAGCGTATCGTCAAGGATACGACCCTTGGACAGTGCGATATTGATGATTTCGGCGCTATTCATCCGTCAGCACTCGCTACCCGGCCATTTGTTTCTTTGAGCCTTCGGGTACCGGCTTGCCGGGAATACGCTGAATGTCTGCACCCAGGCCGGCCAGTTTTTCCTCGATGGTTTCGTAACCACGATCGATGTGATAAATGCGATCAATCAGGGTTTCGCCCTTTGCCACCAGGCCGGCCACGGCCAGGCTGGCCGAGGCACGCAGATCAGTCGCCATTACCGGCGCACCGGTAAGCTGCTCCACACCCCGAACCAGCGCGGTATTGCCCTGGATATCGATGTCAGCACCCATGCGCAATAGTTCCTGCGCATGCTGGAAACGGTTTTCAAACACTGTTTCGACAATGGAGCCGGCACCCTGGGCGATGGAATTAAGTACAACAAACTGCGCCTGCATATCCGTTGGAAACGCCGGGTAAGGTGCCGTACGAATATTCACTGCCTTGAGCCGACGGTTACGCGCATCCACCTCGATCCAGTCGCTGCCGGTTGTCACGTCAACACCCGCTTCGCGCAGCTTGTCGATAACACTGTCCAGCAACTCCGGCCGGGTATCGCGGGCACGAACCTTGCCACCGGTTACCGAGCCGGCAATCAGGTAGGTACCGGTTTCAATTCGATCGGCAATGACATGGTGTTTGCCGCCGTGCAGCTTGTTCACGCCTTCAATAGTGATGATATCGGACCCGGCACCACTGACTTTTGCACCCATGCTGTTAAGGCATACCGCGAGATCGACCACTTCCGGTTCGCGAGCGGCGTTTTCAATCACCGTGATACCGTCAGCCAGGGTGGCCGCCATCATCAGGTTCTCGGTACCGGTCACTGATACCATGTCCATGAAAATACGCGCACCCTTGAGCCGGGGAGCCTTGGCCTTGACATAACCGCCCTCCAGACTGATCTCGGCGCCCATGGCCTGCAGGCCCTTGATATGCAAATCAATGGGGCGCGAACCGATGGCGCACCCACCGGGCATGGATACTTCGGCCTCACCAAACCGGGCCAATAACGGGCCCAGTACAAGTATCGAGGCACGCATGGTTTTGACCAGGTCGTAAGGCGCATGCACCGAGGTCACGCCACTGGCGTCAGCCTCGATAGCCATCTTCTCGTGAACAATCAGGCGCACGCCCATGCGCCCCAACAACTCCATGGTCGTGGTGATATCCTGCAAATGCGGAATATTGCCCACGTACAACGGCTCTTCGCTGAGCAACGAAGCCACCATAATCGGCAGGGCGGCATTCTTGGCCCCGGAAATGCGCACGTCCCCGCTCAAGGGTCCGCCGCCACGTACTAGAAGTTTATCCATGAAAAACCACGCTGGATGACTGAATTCAGGGGCTGAATCTTATCTGTTTCCGGCCCAAAGCGCCAAACTTAGCCGGTCAATCGTTTTGGTCGGGTGACCAAAAACAGCAAAGGGCCGACCCGGTACCCGGAATCGACCCCTCGTCTATGTTGACCAGGTCCGGCTCGAGAAAGCCGAACCCCGGTAACGCGATCAGGCCGCGTCGATCATCTTCTGCAATTCACCGCTTTGATACAGCTCGATCATGATGTCACAGCCGCCGACGAACTCGCCATTGATGTAAAGCTGGGGAATGGTCGGCCAGTTGGCAAATTCCTTGATGCCCTGGCGAATACTTTCGTCGGACAACACATCAAACGATCCAAACTCGGCATTGCAGGCCTTGAGCACCTGTACCGCCTGGCCGGAAAAACCACACTGCGGAAACTGCGGGGTACCCTTCATGTAAAGCATGACCTTGTTGCCGGATACCTGCTCCTTGATTTGATCTTGTGCACTCACGTTGACTACCTCTTTTGTAATCTGAAAAAAATGTCGGTGACCGTTATCAGGCGCCAGCCTGTTCCGGTGTCAGGGTCTTCATGGACAGCGCGTGAATCTCGGCTTTCATCTTGTCGCCGAGCGCGCCATAGACCATCTGGTGTTGTTGAATCATGGACTTGCCGGCAAAATCCGGGCAAATAATCACGGCCTCGAAATGATGGCCGTCACCATCTACTGTAGCCGTCGAGCCGGCCAGCCCGGCCTCGATCCAGTTCTTAATATCTTCCGGGGAAACCATAATCATCCTCTTGCCAGGTTGCACCGGCACAATATGGGGGCGACCGGCCAAATTCCAAGCACCGAGCATAGAGTCCTGATAGCGGAAAATAAAGTCGAAATCCTTGAGGAAATGGCGATCAGGCAGGTCTCACGAGCGCAGCTTGTAGCCCCGGGCCAGCATCGCCAACGTTGCCAGCGCCAGCGCCAGCCAGACAATCAGTACCACGGCCAGGCTGGTCCACGGGCTGACATCGGAAACACCGAAAAACCCGTAGCGGAACCCGTCAATCATGTAGAAAAACGGGTTGAAATGGGAAAGCTGCTGCCAGAACCCGGGCAAGGACTTGATGGAATAAAACACGCCGCTCAGGAACGACAAAGGCATGATGACAAAATTCTGAAAACCGGCCAGCTGGTCGAACTTGTCCGCCCAGATGCCGGCAATAACGCCAAGTGAACCCAGCACCGCGCTGCCGGCCAGGGCAAAAACCAGCACTAGAAACGGATGCGCTATTGGCAAATCGATAAATACCACCGCCACCACGCACACACCCGCTCCGACCAGAAGCCCGCGCATGACGGCAGCAGCGACAAAGGCCAGGTACATTTCCAGGTGCGATAGCGGCGTCAGCAGGATGAACACAATGTTGCCGGTCACCTTGGACTGGATCAGGCTGGACGAACTGTTGGCAAAAGCGTTCTGAATGACCGACATCATCATCAGGCCCGGGATCAGGAAGGCCGTGTAGCTGACACCTTCAAATACCTGCACCCGGTCCTCCAGCACGTGGCCGAACACCAGCAGGTACAGCAAGGAAGTCACTATGGGCGCGCCAATGGTCTGCAGCCATACCTTGGAAAACCGCAGGATCTCCTTGCGGAACAAGGTGTAGACACCAAAAAAATTTAACGCCTGGTTCATGCTGTTGCTCATCGTGATCGCGTGGTCAGCTCAATAAACACATCTTCAAGGTCCGCAGCCTCGGTCTCAAGATCAAGAATTTCAGCACCACACCGACGCAAGCTGTCAAAAACCTGGACAATGGAGTGCCGACTGCGATCAATCTGGAACAACAAGCGGTTATCCTTGTGCTCCTTGAGCATGGGCTGCAAATCTTCAGGTAACCGGGTCATTGGAGTTGCCAGGGTCACGCACACGGTCATGGTTTTCCCCACGCCCTTGTCGAGCAAGCCTTGCTTGGTATCCAGTGCCACCAGTTCACCATGATTCAGAATGGCAATGCGGTCACACAGGGATTCCGCTTCTTCGAGATAATGCGTGGTCAGAACAATGGTTCTGCCTTGCGCATGCAGACGCCTGACAAATGCCCATAACGACTGGCGCAATTCAACATCAACACCGGCCGTGGGTTCATCGAGCACCACCACTTCCGGCTTGTGTACCAGCGCCTGCGCTACCAGCACCCGGCGTTTCATGCCGCCTGACAGCGAACGCATGTTGGAACCGGCCTTGTCGGCGAGACCCAGCCCGCTGAGCAGTTCATCAATCCAGTCATCGGCACCACGACCCAGCCCGAAATAGCCAGCCTGCAATCTCAGCACCTCGCGCACATTGAAAAACGGATCGAAAACAATTTCCTGCGGAACGATGCCAAGGCATCGACGCGCTTCACGGTATTGATCCGCCACGTCATGACCAAGCACAGACACGCTGCCACGGTCTGCCCGGGCCAGGCCGGCAATAATATTGATAAGCGTGGACTTGCCGGCGCCATTGGGGCCGAGCAAGCCAAAGAATTCGCCACGACGAATGTCGAGATCAACGCCTTTCAGCGCATGAAGATTGCGAAATGATTTATGAATACCGCGAACGGTGATGGCAGACAGATCAGTCATGGACTGACAACAACTCCGGATTTAACTGGCCTTGGCCAATTAAATACCAAAGCTGTCTTTCAGGCCACAAATAGCAATCAGGCTGACCAGCTGGTCCGGGATTCCGGTGAAACGAATCTTCCTGTTGGCGGCAAGCGCCATTTTTTGCCATTCAAGCAACAGTGCCAGGCCAGCACTGTCGGCACGACCCACTTTTTCCATGTTGATGGATACAGGGTCAGCTGGCGATGCCAGCCAGATATGCGACAACCGCACCAGTGACGGAACTGTTTTGAAGCTCAGTTCACCTGTCAGCACAAAAGAGCCGTCTGCCTGTTGAATCAGTTCATCGGTCATGGCGCTTACTTGCCTGTCTTTTCGGACTGTTCTTTGCTGATCGAATCGATCAACCCGTCCATGCCCAGGTTACGAACTTTCTCGGCATAAACACTGCGATAGTTGGTAACCATGCTGACGCCATCAATGGAAACGTCAAACACTTTCCAGTCACCATCCTTGCTGTAAAACCGGTAATACAGCGGAATGGCCGGTCCACCGCCGCCCGGCCTGATTTCAGTTTTCACCAGTACCTTCCGGTCACTGGCATCGGCATGGTACGGCAGAAACTCGATCTTCTCATTGGTGTATTTCAGCAATGCCGTTGCGTAGGTGCGCACCAGCAGATCACGAAATGCGATGGTAAAACGGTCCTGCTGATCCTTGTTGGCGCTATTCCAGTTGCGCGCCAGCACCATGCGTGACATGGCGGTGAAATCGAAGTGCGGCAACACCTTTTCATGAACCATGGCATAGAGCTTTTTATGGTCCGCGTCGTAGGCCTTGTGGTTCTTGCGCAACAGCTCGAGAATCTCGCCGGTAACATCGCGCACAAGAACATCCGGCGAGGCAGTTGCTGCTACGGTGACTGACGAGACAGCAAGAAGAATCGTCGCAATAAACCCGGTTCTGATGTTTCGATATGACAGCATAGTCAATTCTCCGTCTGGATCTCGGTAAAATTATTTCTTTTCATTGCCGGAATCAGCCTGGTTGTACAGGAACTGACCGATCAGTTTTTCAAGGATCATGGCGGACTGGGTAATGGTGAATTCATCACCTTCCTGCAAAGGCGTCGGATCACCACCCGGTTCCAGCGCGATATACTGCTCTCCCAGCAGGCCTGCGGTGAGGATACTGGCACCGGTATCGCTGGGTATGTTGCTAAACCGTTTTTCGATATCCATGGTAACCACGGCAAAGAAATTCTGATCCATGTGGATCCTGCTCACCCTGCCGACGCGAACACCGGCCATGGTAATAGGTGCCTTCACTTTCAACTGGCCGATGTTGTCAAACTTGGCGGTAACCTTGTAGCTCTCGCCTACATCAACCGAACTGAGATTACCCACCTTCATAGCCAACATGGTCAGCGCAACAATACCGGCAATAACAAATATACCGACCCAAAACTCCATGGCTGCCCGATTTGTCATATCAGATTTCCCCAAACATGAGTGACGTTAATATGAAATCCATTCCGAGCACGGCCAGTGACGAATTCACCACCGTGCGCGTAGTTGCCCGACTGACACCTTCCGATGTCGGTACGCAATCATAACCTTCAAATACCGCGATCCAGGTTACGACAAAACCAAAGACGATGCTCTTGATGACGCCATTAAGCACATCGTCATAAAAATCAACGCCGCTTTGCATGCGCGACCAGAACAGGCCTTCGTCCACGCCAATCAGGCCGACACCGACAAGATGCCCGCCCCATACACCTACAGCAGTAAACAGCGCTGCCAGCAACGGCATGGCAATCAATCCCGCCAGGAATCGTGGCGCAATAACGCGCTCAAGCGGATTCACTGCCATCATTTCCATTCCGGCGAGCTGCTCGGTGGCTTTCATCAGGCCGATTTCCGCGGTCAACGCCGAACCGGCACGACCCGCATAAAGCAACGCGGCAACAACCGGTCCCAGTTCCCTTGTTAATGACAGCGCCACCAGCAAGCCCAGCGAAGATTCGGCGCCAAAATCCGACAAGGTGTAATAGCCTTGCAGACCAAGCACCATGCCGACAAACAGGCCCGATACAAGAATAATAATCAGGGTCAGCACGCCAACACTGTAAATCTGGTGCACCACCAGCATGAAACGCTTAAGCGCGGCAAAGCTGCCCATCAGCACTTCGGCGATGAACATTGACGCTCGCCCGGTCCGCTCTGCCCGGCCCATTACCCAGCCACCCAATGCCTGTACGCGTCTGGCCAAGGGGTTCATGATTTCGCTCCCATCAGATCATCGAAGTAATCCGCCGCCGGATAATGGAACGGAACCGGTCCATCAGGCAGCCCGTTCATGAATTGCTGCACTTCTTCCAGGTCGGATTGCTGCATTTCTTCCGCCGTACCCCGGGCAATCACCTTGCCGCCACCAAGCAGGTAAAGATAATCGGCAATGGTCAACGCTTCCTGTACATCGTGGGTCACGACTATGGCAGTCGTACCCAGGGCATTGTTGAGTTCGCGGATAAGCTTGACCGTAATGCCCATGGATATGGGATCAAGGCCGGTAAAGGGTTCGTCATACATGACAAGATCCGGGTCAAGCGCAATAGCGCGCGCCAATGCAACACGCCTTGCCATACCGCCCGATAACTCCGACGGCATCAGGTCACGTGCGCCACGCAAGCCGACAAGCTCAAGCTTGGACAGCACGATATGCCTGACCAGGCTTTCACTTAACCTGGTATGTTCGCGAATCGGGAATGCAACATTGTCGTAGACGCTGAGATCTGTCAGCAGTGCACCGGACTGAAACAACAGCCCCATATGTTTGCGCAAATTATAAAGCTCACGTGTTGACAGGCCGGGTACGGATTTACCGTTCACCAGCACCTCCCCGGACTCAGGTCGCAACCTGCCGCCAATCAGGTTCAGCAGTGTCGTCTTGCCGGTACCGCTACCACCAAGAATGGCGGTTACCTTGCCGCGTTCAATTTCAAGCGACAAATCATCGAAGATTTTTCTGTTACCGCGACGGAACGTCATATTGCGCATGACAATATGACTCGATTCATAATCAATCGAAGCCTGCGCTCGCTGTGTCGAAACATTACTGGACATTTATTGTTATCCCTGTCATTGGTTTGGCAGATATTTCCCGTCCGATACCACTGAACAACAGTCTACATCATATACTACGGGTCAAACACCCATTAACTCGGCAATGGTGCGCGCCTGTTCGGCAGATCGCGCCGCTCCCGGGCCTTCAAACAACAATACCGCTTGCCTGGCTTCACCCATCCAGTGATCAAGTCGGGCGATTATTTCACGCTGCCGCCTTGAATCAGTCGCTTGACTGATTGCCAGCAGGAAGTCGCCACACGATTCCGGCTCATCCGTATCATCAGCAATCCACGCTACCGAAGCTCCGTGTGTGCAAACAGACTGGCGCACCATCTCGTCAGTTGACTGGCTCGCCGGCAGTATCACAGTTAACGACGATGTTTCGAGTAATGGTTTAATCCATCCGGGGTTGGCAAGCTGCTCAGTGGTCGGCACCGCCACTATACCTATAATATGATCGGCAAGATGATCGAGCGCTGTCATTGGCAACGACTGTCCCCGTATCAATAACTCTATACACTCCTCATCAAGCTCGGGGACAAAGACAAATCCGGGATCAACATCTTCCAGCCATTGTTGGCATAGCTCGGCACCCGCTGATCGCCATTGCCCGGAAGACAGCATTACTGCCCGGTGCATGTTACTGTAATAACACAACTGCCATTCCTCGGGTGTGCCGTCATCGTAATAGCCGACGCACGCACCCTCCGGCGACCAGTCCACGGCGCCGATCAACAGCTCGTAAGGTCCCGGTCCCCGTCGGTTGGTGACTGCCTGGTTCATTGCCAAGGTATTGTTCCAATGATCATGGTTTTGTCCGCGGGTCTGTTATACTCCGCCCGAACAATACTACACAACGACGTCAAACCTATGAGCCAATCAATACGATTTCAGGATCATGCCCGCGCCGTAATAGAGCTGGAAGCCGATGCCCTGCAGGCGCTGTCCAGTCGCATCAATGCCGATTTCGATCAAGCCTGCCAGATACTGCTGGAAACCCGTGGCCGCGTAGTCGTGGCAGGAATGGGGAAATCCGGCCATATTGGCGGGAAAATCGCTGCCACCCTGGCCAGCACCGGGACTCCTGCCTTTTTTGTTCATCCCGGCGAAGCCAGCCACGGCGATCTCGGCATGATCACCCCGGAAGACAGTGTTATTGCCATTTCCAATTCCGGCGAAACTGACGAAATCCTGACCATCCTGCCCATCATCAAGCGCATGGGCGTCAAGCTCATTGCCCTGACCGGGGGCCTGAAATCAAGCCTGGCCAGGCAAGCGGACGTCTGCCTTGATGCCGGTGTCGAGAAGGAGGCCTGCCCGCTCAACCTGGCGCCCACTTCCAGCACCACGGTTACACTGGCGTTGGGTGACGCCCTGGCCATAGCGCTGTATCGTTCCCGGGAATTCACCCCGGAAGATTTCGCCCGGTCTCACCCGGGGGGCAGACTGGGTCGTCGGCTGCTGATGTACGTCAGCGATGTCATGCATACCGGTGATACCATTCCGATGGTCGGGGAGAAAGCCAGGCTCCAGGAGGCATTACTGGAAATGACCAGCAAGGGCCTGGGCATGACCGGCATCATCGATGCCGACAAAAAGTTGCTGGGCATATTTACTGACGGTGATCTGCGCCGGAATCTCAATCGCGGCGTAGACCTGTACAATTCGGCCATCGTTGAGCTGATGACAGCAAACCCCATTACGACGCAGCCGGACAAACTGGCAGCGGAAACCGTGCAGCTCATGCGCGAACGCAAGATTAACGGCCTGATTGTCGTGGATGATTCCAACAAGGTAGTCGGCGCCCTGAACATGCATGATTTACTGAAGGCAGGAATTGTTTAATGACTGAGATTATCCCGCTTCCTTTTGCGGTCAGCGACGAAGTCCTTGAGCGCGCAAGCAAGGTCCGGCTGGTACTGTTTGATGTTGACGGTGTCATGACTGACAGCAGCCTGTTTATTGGCGATGACGGTCAGGAATACAAGGCATTCAACTCGAAAGACGGTCACGGTATCAAGATGATGCAACGCACGGGCATTGATGCCGGCATCATTACCGGCCGCACATCCGAGGTAGTCAGGCACCGGGTCCGGGATCTCGGCATCAAGCACGTATTCCAGGGCTGCGCTGACAAGCTGCCTGTTTACGAACAGCTGATCAAGGACCTGGGCATATCCGCAGACCAGACAGCTTTTGTTGGCGATGACGTGGTTGATCTGCCCATTATGCTGCGGGCCGGCCTGGCCATATGTGTTGCTGACGGTCATGCCCTGGTCAAACAG
Source organism: Gammaproteobacteria bacterium (assembly GCA_029880545.1). NCBI lineage: Bacteria > Pseudomonadati > Pseudomonadota > Gammaproteobacteria > Gammaproteobacteria bacterium. The sequence goes on from JAOUOD010000002.1 coordinate 274,125, forward strand.
CACTCCCACTGGGTCACACCAACCAATGGTGGTCGCGGCGCAGTACGTGAAGTGACTGAAATGATGATGTTTGCCCACGGCAAATACAGCTCCACCATGGAGCAGTATCTTTAATTATCAATGAAAGCCGGACAGAAACGCTTTGCCCAACTGATGCTGGCCGCCGGACTGGCGACCATTGCCTGGTGGGCAATGGACAACCAGATCGGCACTCACGACGCACCATCCCTGTCCTCGGCCAACCTGCCCGACTACACTATCGATAATTTTTCCGCTACCCGCCTCAATGCCAACGGCACGCCTCGACACCAGTTGTCTGCGGATCATTACCGGTATTTCGCCGTTAACGATTCTGCCGAACTTGTCAGGCCGCACCTGGTGCAATACAGCCAGGGTAATGCCCCCACGCATACGCGCGCCGATACGGGAACGCTGAATCCCAAACAGAAATCTATTGTGATGCGTGGCAATGTGGAAGTGCGCCAGGGCAAGCAGACAGAACGGGGACCGATCCAGTTACGTACCAATGAACTCACTGTCGAACTGCAATAATGCGCGGAATAACTGCTCATAGTCTCGCCGCCTTTGTCCTGCTGAGCCCGGTATTTATCGGCTCGACTGGTGCAACCGAGACGGCAGGGAAAAGAAACCTTGTCCCGATTTCGGTTTCAGCCAACAAAGTCAGCTATAACCAGAAACAACAACTTGCCGTGTACACCGGCCAGGTCAGGATCACCCAGGGCACCATTCGCTTCCAGGCTGATCGGGCCCGGACCCGTGGCAGCAATGGACCGAGACCCCAACGCATCCTGGCCTGGGGCGCACCGTTGACGGTATCGGACAAGTCCGGCGAAAAATCGGTCCACATCGAAGCCAGTGAGGCTGATTACAATACCGATTCTTCAATGCTGGTGTTAACCGGGAGAGTGCGAATAAACTACGATGGCGACGTGTTCGAATCGGAGCGGCTTTTCTATCACCCGCCTTCGGGTCGTCTATGGTCCAGCGAGCAGGGCAATGCCGGAAAATCAACCCCGGTTACGGCCATCATCAAACGTAAATCAGCACCGGGAAACACTCCGTGACAACCTTACAGGCTGAACACCTGGCCAAAAGCTACAAGGGCCGCGAAGTGGTCATTGATGCCTCCATCACGGTCGCAGCAGGCGAAATTGTTGGCCTGCTGGGTCCGAATGGAGCCGGCAAAACAACCTGTTTCTATATGATCGTGGGCCTGATACAACCGGATGCCGGTGTCATTTCGCTGAATGGCCAGGATATCACCTCGCTGGCCATGCACAAGCGTGCGCAAAAAGGCCTGGGCTACCTGCCCCAGGAACCCTCGGTATTTCGCAAGCTGTCTGTTGAAGACAACATCATGGCCATTCTGGAAACCCGGCCGGACCTGGACAGCAATGAGCGCCAGGAGCGCCTGGACGCGCTGCTGCATGATCTGCACATTACCGAGCGGCGCAAAAACCTGGGTATCAGCCTGTCTGGGGGTGAACGTCGACGTGTCGAAATCGCCCGGGCGCTGGCGACCGAACCCAGGTTCATTCTGCTCGACGAGCCATTCGCTGGCGTCGACCCGATCTCGGTTATCGAAATTCAGCAACTTATCCGACATTTGCAGAGCAAACAGATTGGCGTCCTGATTACGGATCACAATGTTCGTGAAACCCTGAAAATCTGCGATCGCGCCTACATTCTCAGTAATGGCCACATCATGGCATCAGGCTCGGCCGAACAGGTGCTGGCAAACGAAGACGTCAAGAAAGTCTACCTGGGTGCAGATTTCCGGCTCTAGGCCAAGCAAGGTTTTACAATCGTTTTAGAAAGCAGCCAGCCCGACCATGTTCTTTCCCTGATAAAATCGACTACACTCAGGACATAAGCAAATTGCATACCAATTTCAGGCATATCACTCGGCAGGCATGAAACCAACTCTGGAACTCAAACTCGGTCAGCACCTGACCATTACACCGCAGCTTCAGCAGGCAATCCGGTTGTTGCAATTGTCATCCCTGGAACTGCAACAGGAAATCCAGGAGGCCCTCGAAACCAACCCGTTACTAGAAGAAGAAGAAAGTATCACCCTGGACAAAACCGACCAGTCCCTGGACGCCGACTTCACCCCTGATACCGACCTGGAGGCAACCGACGACCGAATGGATCACGTCGGCCCCAGCGAAAACGATATTTCTCCTGAAGATCACGAATGGCAACAGGCCAACGACTTCACGAGCAGCAGTACCAGCAACCGGGCCGATGGCGACGATTTGCCTGACCTGGAGTCGCGCAACAGCGCTCCCGAGTCCCTCCGGGACCATCTTGAATGGCAGCTGCATATGACCCCCATGTCAGCACGCGACCTGGAAATCGCCTACACCCTGATCGATTCCATCAATGATGATGGCTACCTCAGTACAACTATCGAAGATATCGCTGAAACCGTAAGCCATGATCTGCCCAAAGACGAACCGGTGGAAATCGAGGAAGTGGAAGCCGTGCTGCACCAGGTTCAGAATTTTGACCCGCTGGGCGTAGGCGCAAGAGACCTGGCTGAATGCATTCAAATCCAGCTTCGACAACTTCCGACCGATACCCCCTGGCTTGATGCGGCACGATCACTTGCCACGACGGAGAATCTGGCCACGCTGGCCCGTCGGGACTCCAACCTGTTGAAAAAGCTGACAAAACTCAGCAATGATGAGCTCCAGGGCGCGGTGAGCCTGATCCAGGCCATGAATCCACGGCCGGGTGCCGGCGTCAACGCCCCGCAGGCGGCCTACGTTATCCCTGATGTTATTGTTCGGAAATACAAGGGCATCTGGCGTGTCGAACTCAATGGCGAAGTATCGCCACGTTTGCGGGTCAACGAGTTTTACCACGGCATGATCAATACCGACCAGGCCGGTAAGGACAAAAAATACCTGCAGGAACAGCTTCAGCACGCAAAATGGTTCATCAAGAGCGTCAACAGTCGCAACGACACACTGCTGAAAGTGGCCCGAACCATTGTTGACCGGCAGCGCGCGTTCTTCGACCACGGGCCGGAAGCGATGAAACCGTTGGTGCTGCACGATATCGCTGAAGCCGTGGAAATGCATGAATCAACCATTTCCCGGGTCACCACCAATAAATATATGCTCACACCCAGAGGGATTCTGGAGTTAAAATACTTCTTCTCCAGCCATGTCAGCACCAGCGATGGCGGCACCTGTTCAGCTACGGCCATTCGCTCCCTGATCAGAAAGCTGGTAGAGGAAGAATCACCTGACAAGCCCATTAGTGACAGCAAGATAGCCAAGCTACTGGAGGCGGAAGGAATTAACGTTGCACGGCGGACCGTGGCCAAATACCGGGAGTCCATGAATATACCGCCGTCCAGCCAACGCAAAGCCCTGGTTTAACAGACCGGAATACGAAACAGGAGAGGTAGAATGCAAATTACAGTTACTGGTCAGCAAATGGACGTTACCGAGCCGCTTCGCAACTACGCGACGGAGAAAATGGAGCGCATCGAAAAACACTTTGATCATGTAACCACTACCAATATCGTTCTGCACACGGAAAAGAACCGCCATCTCGCAGAAGCTACCATTCACGCTACCGGTACCACGATTCACGCCAACGCCGAAGGTGATGACATGTACGCAGTTCTCGACTCGCTGATCGACAAGCTGGATCGCCAGGTCATCAAGCACAAGGAAAAACTGACGGACCATCGCCGCAGCGACGGCAGCCTGCACAAGAAATCGGCTGTCTAGCGCCGTTTCGACTTAGAAAGGAAATCGCCTTACCATGTCGCTTTCCGAACTGGTGTCGCCCAATCGCGTTGTTCTTGGACTGGAAGTCTCCAGCAAGAAACGCCTGCTGGAGCGCATGGGGGAATTGCTGCACGAAGACCAGCCTGAACTGGACGTGCATACTGCATTTCAGTCGTTGTTTGAGCGCGAACGGCTGGGCAGCACCGGCATTGGTCGTGGTGTTGCCCTGCCTCACGGACGAATGGCCGGACTGACACAGGCTGTTGGCGCCTTTGCCGTGCTGCACCAGCCCCTGGATTTTGAATCTGTTGACCAGCAACCGGTACAAATGGTGTTTGCACTACTGGTACCGGAAGAAGCCAACGAAACCCACCTGCAGATACTTTCACAACTCGCACGATTGTTTGACCGACAGGACTTGCGAGAACAGTTGCTTCGTGCCCAAAATAGGGAACAATTATACGAAACACTGACGCAACCAACACAAGACTGAACAGGAACAGGGGTGATTACCTCAGACACGCTCAACAGCCCCAGCCTCACTGCCACCGACCTGTTTCAGGCCGAGGAAACTCAGCTATCACTGGAATGGCTGGCTGGCAAGGATGGTGGACACAAGCTGCTCGAACCTGCGACCGCTAAGTATCCCGGCATGGCCCTGGTGGGACATTTGAACTATGTTCATCCCAACCGGGTTCAGGTACTCGGAGATACCGAGGCCGAATACCTGAACAACCTTGACGCCAAACGTCATGCCGAACTTGTCAATGACCTGTGCAGTTGCCCGAAAACCGCGGTCATTGTTCTGGCGACAAAGAACCAGGTGGACGGCTTGCTTGATCGTGCAAACCAGACCGCGACCCCGGTATTTCGCTCACCGTTGCCAAGCCCGGTTGTTATCGAATACCTGCAATACTTCCTGACCCGCGCACTGGCGCCACGACTGACGGCACACGGTGTCTACATGGAAGTGCTGGGCATGGGCGTATTCATTACCGGCGAGAGCGGTATAGGCAAAAGCGAACTGGCACTTGAACTGCTTAGCCGCAATCATCGACTGATTGCCGATGACGTCACCGAGTTCGTCAAGGTCGGTCCCGATGTTCTTGTTGGCCAGTGTCCCGAACTGCTCAGCGATTACATGGAGGTTCGCGGCCTGGGCATAATCAACGTCCGCACCATGTTTGGCGAAACTGCCGTGCGTCGTCGCAAACGTCTTCATCTTATCGTCAACCTGAAACAACTGACCAGGGACAATGCCGCCAAAATCGACAGACTCCAGTCAGAACAACTGACGCGCAACCTGCTCTCCAGCGAGATACCCGAGGTGATTCTGTACGTTGCCCCGGGACGCAACCTTGCCGTGCTGGTTGAAGCTGCAACCCAGGCTTATATTCTCAGGACACGCGGAATCAATCCGCTCAGTGACTTCGTGGACAGGCACCAGAAGGCGCTCGAAAAGAACGGTCAATGAAACTCTATATCGTCAGCGGCCTGTCCGGCTCAGGAAAAACCATTGCGCTCCAGGTCCTGGAAGATATGGGGATGTATTGCATAGACAACCTGCCTGCCGCCCTGCTGCCAGCACTGGTTGGCCAACTGCTTGTCAACAACAAGGATAGTCGATCATTGAATGCCGCCGTGGGGATTGATGCGCGCAACCTGACCTCCCTGGAAACAATTCCCGAAGCACTTGATGAGTTGAAAGCCCTGGGCGCGGAACGACATATTATTTTTCTCGAAAGCGAGGAAAACATTTTGCTGCGCCGCTTTCGTGAAACCCGGCGCAAGCATCCGATGATCGGGGAAACTGACTCGCTCACCAACAGTATTCGCCTGGAGCGGGAACGACTGAAACATCTTTCACTGGCTGCAGATATTCGCATTGATACTACTCATACAACGCCGCATGACCTGCGACAACTGGTTCGCGAGTTCGTCAATCTCAGTCACCAGCAGGGTGTTGTACTGGTATTTGAATCGTTTGGTTTCAAGCATGGCGCACCGCTGGATGCTGACTATGTCTTTGATGTGCGCTGCCTGCCCAATCCTTACTGGCAATCGGAATTGCGCAGCCTGACCGGGCTAGACGAAGCGGTAATCAATTTTATGCATGAGCACGAAGAAGTCTCGCAAATGAAAGATGATATCGCAGGCTTCCTGGAGCGCTGGCTGCCGGGATTTATACGCGAACAGCGTAGCCATATCACCATCGCTCTTGGCTGCACCGGTGGCCAGCATCGCTCCGTGTACATGGCTGAACAGCTTGCGAAACATTTCTTTGAAAGTGGTACCACAACCCAGACACGACACCGGGAGTTGCCATGATCAGCCTCGTGCTCGTCACCTATGAAGGCATAGGCTCCCAGATGATAGAAGCCGTGGCACATGTGCTGGGTTATCGCCCCGAAAACCTGGAAGCATTGCCCGCCACGCACAATGAAACTCCCGAGTCCCTGGCACCAAAACTTGAAAGTGTAATCAACCGGCTTGACCGTAAAGATGGTATACTGATACTGGTTGATTTGTATGGCACTACCCACAGCAACGTGGCATCCCGCTTTATAGCCGGGGATGAAGTCAGGATGATTGCCGGGCTGAATCTGTCAATGCTGGTTCGCGCCATTACCTACCGCAATGAGGACATGACCAGGCTGACAACCAAGGTTCACGACGGCGGCCAGGAAGGGATACGGATGTGCAACAAACTGGACAATTACAGCGACCTGATACCATGAACTGCCGCACTACAACTATTGTCAACAAGCTGGGCATGCACGCCCGCGCATCAGCAAAATTCGTTGAAACGGCTACAAGATTTCAGGCCGACGTCACCATCAGTCGCAATGGCCAACTGGTAAACGGCAAGAGCATCATGGGGCTGATGATGCTGGCCGCGGCAAAGGGAGCGGAAATCAGCATCTGTGCAGATGGCGATGACGAATCATCGGCACTCGAAGCATTGTGCACACTGGTTGATGACTATTTCGGGGAATCAGAATAATGCTCTCGCTTCACGGAACCGGTGTAAGCAGCGGTATCAGCATAGGCAAGGCCCATGTACTGACACTTGAACGACCCATTGTTCCGCACTACAACGTCCCGGCCACCCTGATTGAATCCGAAATTGAACGCTTTATGGCGGCGGTCAATGCAACCCGCACGCAACTGGAAGATATCCGGGACCACATTCCCCGGTCAGCCCCCTCGGAAACAGCCAGTTTCATCAACACGCATATTCTGATTCTAGATGACCAGATGTTATCAAAGGAACCCGTCGACACCATCCGGAAACTGCAATACAACGCCGAATGGGCCATCGAAATCCAGGCTGAATCACTGACGCGTCGATTTGAAACCATTGATGACCCCTATATCAGTAATCGCAAAACCGACATCAACCAGGTTGTTGATCGTATCCTGAGAAACCTGTTGGGGCAGGAAGAAACGGATCACACCGAGATCCAGGCCGGCACAATAATTGTCGCCACCGATCTGACTCCTGCGGATACCGTGCTGCTCAAACATAACAAGATACGCGCCTTTGTTACTGACCTTGGTGGCCCGATTTCGCACACCGCCATCCTGGCCAGGTCGCTCAACATTCCGGCAATCGTATCGGTACATAACGCATCGCGCTTCATCCGCAATGAAGAAGAAATCATTGTTGATGGAAAGCGCGGTGTTGTCATTGTTGGTCCGAGCAAGAAGATTCTTTCGGAATATCAACGACAGCGCAAGCATATTGCCGCGTTGCGCAAGGAACTGGAAAGCCTGCGCGCAGCCAGATCCGTATCGCTGGATGGCATCAAGGTAAAACTTGAGGCCAACATTGAATTGCCGGCTGACGTCAAGGCCGCGGAAAAAGCATCAGCTGCCGGTATCGGCCTGTATCGAACAGAATTCCTGTACATGAATCGAGCCGCACCGCCGAAGGAAGACGAACAGTTTCGTGCCTACACCAAGGTGATCAAGGCCATGGGTAACAGGCCAATCACCATCCGCACGCTCGACCTCGGAGCCGACAAGCAGGTAGACAGTAGCAGCAGCAGTGAATCCGCCGTTTCTGTCAACCCGGCACTGGGACTTCGCGCCGTCAGGCTTTGTCTGCATAACACAGACCTTTTCCGGCCACAGCTAAGAGCGATTCTGCGGGCATCGGCCTACGGCAAGGTTCGCATGATGATTCCGATGATATCCAGTCTTGATGAACTGTTTCGCGTACTGGATCTTATCGACGAAACCAAGACTGAACTCAAACGCGAAGGCAAGAAATTCAACAAGCGTATACCTGTCGGCGGCATGATCGAGGTACCGGCAGCCGCTGTCGCTGTTGATATCTTCGCACCATATCTCGATTTTCTGTCAATCGGTACCAATGACCTGATTCAATACACGCTGGCAATAGACCGCGCGGACGATTCAGTCAACTACCTTTATGACCCGTTGCACCCGTCCATACTCAGATTGGTCGCAAATATTATTGATACCGGCAAGCGCGCCGGTATCCCGGTATCAATGTGCGGTGAAATGGCCGGTGATCCCCGCTATACAAGACTACTTCTTGGCCTGGGCCTGACTGACTTCAGCATGCACCCCGCCAGCCTGCTTGATGTTAAGAAAATTGTTCGCGAGAGTGACACCCAGGCACTGCAAAAACATGCCAGGAAAGTGTTGCGTACAAGCGATGCCCGGGCAATCCATGGCCTGGTTGATGAGCAGAACGAAAACCCGGGGTTTTGATTACACCCGGCCAGCAACAACAGTCCCTAGAATTTCAGAAGTAACGTCGCGCAAACTGCGGCTTGGGCGGACCCATGCTGTGCAGTTCTTCAATCGCATAGGTGAAATGCATGCCTGATTCTTCCGCAGCCATCAGGAGCTTTCTCTGGTAGCGCTTCTTGTTGGCTGAATAGCCTTCGGCGACCCTGGGGGTAAAGTGGTCTGGCAGCACATTAATGGCTGTAATCTTTTTGACACGAAACGGCCGCCAGAACGGGGCCGGCCGGCCTGAAGCCGAGAAACCACGCAGTTGAAAGCCATCCACGGTAAGTTCGTCGCGCTCATTCAGGTACAGGGCATGCGGTTCGATTACACGAATATCTTCCTGGCCACGATACCGAATCGCCAGGCAATGCCTGTCCTGGATGGCTTGAGCGATTAATTTGTCGATTTTTTTCATCGAATTGAATCCCGTCAGGATCAAAAATATCGCATAGACGCCTATCGCGGAACAGTCTCGGCAGACCAATGGTCGTTTTCAAACCCTAGGCGCACCCGGTGCCGGCAGGTTTGCAGCGACCGAGACGATGTTACATAAGCATAAGCGCGGCCAATCCGAGAAATGTCAGAAATCCAACAACGTCGGTTACGGTTGTGAGGGCCACGCCGCTGGCCAGTACCGGGTCAATTCCCATCATACGTACAGCAATGGGAATTACCACTCCGGCCAACGCGGCGATAATGAGATTGATTACCATGGCCAGACCTATCACAACACCGAGCATAATATTGTCAAACCAAAATACGGTGATTACACCGATTACCATCGCCCAGATAACACTGTTAAGCACCCCGACCATCAGCTCGCGAACCAGCACCCTGCGCACCGTGGTATCCGTAACAACACCGAGAGCGATGCCGCGCACTACCAGGGTAACGGTCTGGATACCGGCGTTGCCACCCATGCTGGCAACGATTGGCATCAACACGGCTAGAGCCACCAGTTGCTGTATCGTACCCTCAAACAAACCGATTACCCACGAGGCCAGGATTGCTGTCAGCAGGTTCACACCCAGCCACACCGATCGGTTACGGGCACTTCGGCCCACTGGCGCGAATATATCTTCTTCGTCGCGCAGACCTGCCGCAGCCATAACCGAGTGCCCCGCCTCATCGCGAATAACATCAACAACGTCATCAATAGTAATTCGGCCAACGAGCCGGTTGTTTTCATCCACGACCGGCGCAGTAATCAGGTTGTAGCGTTCGAAGGCAGCGGCAACATCTGTATCCGGTGACAGCACATTGAATTTCACCACGTCCGTCTTCATGGCCTCACTGACACGCATACCAGGATCATCGGTCAGCAGCGTCGACAGATACAATACACCGGTAAGATAACCCTTTCGATCTACTACAAACAGCTTGTTGGTATCAGCGGGTATCGAACCCAGTTTCCGCAGATATCGTTGCGCCACACCGAGCGTAATATCTTCCCGAACAGTTAGCACGTCCACGTCCATGAGGCCGCCAGCCGTATCCTCGGGATAGGCCAACACTGCATCAAGCTGGGCACGGCCATTCTTGTCCAGTACAAACAGCAGGCGCGATACGACCTCTTCCGGCAGGTCGGGTATCAGGTCGGCAATATCATCCGTATCCAGGCGACCGATTGCCTGGACCAGCACGGCTTCATCCAGAGGTTCCAGCAAGCTCGGGCGCACACCCTCCGCCACCTCGGCGAGCACCTCACCCATATTCTCATGACGCACCTGCGGCCATACTTGCGACCGCTGGGACGGGGGCAAGGCTTCGAGAACATCGGCAATATCCGCAGGGTGCAGGGAATCAACGACTTCATTTAGTCGTTCAGGCGACTCTGATTCCAGTGCCGCCAGCACCTGCTCCAGGTAGTCTGCTTGTGAGGTACTTGAAGTTACCACCTGCTCACCACCGATCCAATGGAATTGTTTTTACCGGCTGCCTGACCGGGCAGGCAGGCTTTCTCCGGCCGGGGCGCGTACGCTATATGCGCCGATGATCGATACTTGGAAGACTGCGCCTGGCGCGAACCAGGCGTTCACGTTCGTAGTCGGCGACCACGACGCCCGAACCGCGCGCCAACCGGTCCAGGACCTTGCCCCAAGGAGACACGATCATGCTGTCGCCATGGGTTTCGCGACCATTAATATGATACCCGCCCTGTCCAGCAGCGATGACAAAACCCAGGTTCTCAATGGCGCGTGCACGAACCAGTGTTTCCCAGTGCGCCTTGCCGGTAATTTCAGTAAAAGCCGCCGGGATGCTGAACAACTCCGCTCCCTGGTCAAGCATCTTTCGATACAGCTCCGGAAACCGGATGTCGTAACATACCGACATGCCAAGGCGTCCGAATGGCGTATCCACAACCACAACATCCTTGCCGGCCTCTATCGCCGCCGATTCGTTGTACTGCTCACCATTCTCAAGCGCAACATCAAAAAGGTGAATCTTGTCATAACGGGCGACACACTCCCCTTTGTCGTTATACAGCAATGATGCAGCCCTTACCTTGTCCCTGGTTTCAGACCATATGGCGATCGTACCGCCGACGATCCAGACCTGGTGTTTTTTTGCCCTGGCAGACAGAAAATCCTGCACCTGGCCGGTTCCAAAATCCTCGGCACACGCCAGCCGTTCCGCTTCGCGCGCAGGAAAACAGGCAAAATTTTCCGGCAACACAATGAGCTTGGCCCCGGCTTTTGCAGCCTGGTCTACCAGGCGACCCGCCTCGATCAGGTTGGCACCCACGTTGGGGCCTGATGCCATCTGTATTGCTGCTACTTTACTCACTAATCACTACCTCTTCGCATTATCTTTTTTGCGTTTCAACCTGGAGTCGATCAGGCTCCACCACCCCGATTTCTGTCGCAATCCTGAGTCTTTCGATACCCATGGCGACCAGCCATTGCTCCAGTTTGCCCGCGTATTCCTGGGACCTATTATTACCATAGATAATACGAACATAGGTATCGTTACCTGAACCAAGACCGGAAAGAACAGGCGCCAACCCGGGCAAACTTGTCAGCTGGTCGGCACCGGTGATCTTGTCCAGGTCTGACAGCTGCAGACTGACCGGGGCAGGCTCTACAGCCAAGGCAGCTACTGAAACTACCAGGCCCGCGCCACCCAAAAGCCGGTACCAGAACCGGGCGGTGTTGTGCGCCATCTTCTAGTCCCCCTGTTTCTCGTCACGCGACGAATCGGACAACTGCCGAATCTGTGGCTTGTCCCAGGTTCCCTGCACCATGTAGGTGATCTTGGATTTGCTGGCGATATCCTTTTTAAACAGGCGATTGAACAGCAAAATGGCTGCACCCACCTGGGGCACACCAAGCCCCCAGCTGGCAAACGCCAGTGTATCTGAAAAACTCGGATTTACACCGACAACAAAATCATAATCTTCAGTGGCCACTCCGACGCGGCCGCTCGCGACCATGTCGGCTGACGGCCCCTGCATCCGGAAATCCCGCGTATACAGATGTCCACGTTCAACATCAAACGTTCCCTTGACGAGGTCAAACACATAGCCGGATTCAAAAATAGTACTGAAATCCAGGCGCGCATAACGAGAGAAAGCCCCAAGGTCAAAGACTCCCAGCATTTTGCCGGCACCTTGTTCCAGCTTGATCAGGCTGCCTGATTCGACCTTGATATCAAATTTACCGGTTGCGTTATTAAAACTGTACTCATCTGCATCCATCCACGCCAATTCCGCGTTCAGATGCGCCTTGCCAGATTTAACCTGGCCAGGCATACCCAGCCTGCCCAGCGTCTCGCCAAAATCCTTGCTGCTCGCCACCAGGGATAACTCACCAAAACCCTGCGCCCCCATTCTCTTGAGTTCTGCCCATGCGGTCGCATCAAGAAACTCGTCCCAAAAGCGTACATGATCCACACGCCAGCCATTGCTGATCGGGACCGCTTTCAGCTCGGCCTCGCCGAAATTCCGGTCGCCGTATCGAAACACGCGGCTGCTGATGCGAGTACGCGGCAGGTTTCGTGGATCAACAGGGCCATCCGGATCACGGTATGTTTTATCCGGAATAGACAGGAAATCAAAACTGGCGTTCAGTTCGGCCGGTTCACGGGAGCCGAAATAGTCCAGCCTGCCCTGCGCGGCGGTGCCTGCAATCAATGCCCTCCAACCGGTCAGATGCGGTTTGATATTGATTGTCATTTGTCCCAGTTTCCGGTCAAACAGGCCGACATCATCAGTAACCAGGCTCATCGAATCAAACAAGGCAGGAGCAGGAGCGCGGCCGGCCGTCATATCAGATACCTGTTTGCGCCAGGCATCCAGATCCAGTTCTTCGCTGCGCAGCTTTACGTGAATCCCGGGAGCAGCAGGCAGCTGTGCATCTCCACCAACAAATACCTGTGTTCGATCGTGACGCCAGCGGTCTCCACGCCTGGTCAACCGCGTCACCGTTGATGCCGTTCCGGACAACGATGACCTGATCAGGTGCTCTGATTCATTCAGCACGTCTGACTTTATCGTTAACCCGGTTTTTGTTCCGGCAGGCTTGGCTAATGGTACAGGCATTGACGACGACATCGCGTCCAGTTCCGCCTGCAGATCCAGCCTGGGACCGGCTTTATCAATGGTGATATCACCCTGCCACGAGCCTGTTCCCTGCAGATAAGGTCTAATAACACTGGCGTAACTGTCGGCGACCCCGTTTGCTGTCAGCGTGCCGGACCCTTGCAATAACACGAGCCGATCACCTGATGCGCTACTGTTGTTAGACAAGGTCAGGCGGGACTCACCGCCCAGCGCGCTCAATGAGAATCTGCCGTCGACTACACCACCCTGGTCAAAATGTGCAATGCCATTGATGGCTGATGCTTCGAGACCAATAGCATTGAGTCGCGCAAACACAAAGTCCGGGCGATACTCGCCATACAAGTGAAAATCCGATCCCTCGGATGGATCGAAATCCAGGGAAAGTCGTATCACGCTGTTACCTGCAAGCGATACATCCGGAAACGCCTTCGCCCAGCCACCTGCTATCGGCGCGTTACTCACCTGCCTGATCAGGGCTGCCAGTTCACGGCCACCTGCATTAACGCGCCCATCGATAAACAGGCGCCTGCCCTGGTCATCCTTGAAATCTCTCGCAGTCACGGAAACCTGGCTGATATTCATATCATTGATCAGGCCATCATTCGCCGTAACGGTCATGGATGAGCCGCTGAAAAACAGTCGCGTATCAAGTTTCTCAACGGCAGGCCAGCCGTCAAGATACTTCAGCACGCCATCCCTGATATCCACGAAAACTTCAAAACGACCATTATTGTCCCTGAACGGGAAATCATTCAGGTAACCCTGATACACCGCATGTCCGCCGACAACCCGGCCATCCTTTATCGCGCCATCAAGCCACGACAACAAGGCCGGCTTCAACAGGTTTACCGGAAAGTATCGTCCGGCGCGCTTTCCGTTTCCGGAATCAAATTTCCAGCGAGTCTCGAGGTAAGGCGAATTTTCTTTCTCGGTGGGCGTACGAAACAGACCGCCGCCATGCACGTTCATGTCGCGATTGGCAACATCTATCCCGTTGAACTCAATCTGCCAGTTGTTCTCAAGCTTTGTCCACTTGACTCGTCCTTCAAGATTGTCCAGTTCAATGGGTTGCCGGAATACATCCGGTAAATTGATACTTCCATCGATTGTCTTGAGGTTCAGCTGCACACTTGTTGCATCTGCACGCACCGCGCCATCGATACCGGAAATGCCGGGCAAACTTCCGCTGCTGAGCCAGCCGAGATTATGAAAGCCTGCCGACACTGAAAAGACAGAACGGTTATCAAGAGAATCAGGCAAATGAAATTCAAGGTCATGAATATTGCCGACCGGTTTCAGCTGGTCCAGTGAAATGGTTTCGAGGTTTGCAAGACCCAGGGACTGGGCCAGTACCGCCAGGTCTGCAATGTTGACAAAGCCGACACGAGCGATGGTTTCATTCTGTCGCCTGGCCACCCAAAGATGATCGGCATTCCAGGGCTTTCCGGCAATTCCAAGGGTCAGGCGCCTGGCTTCAAGCACCCAGGCCTCGCCAGCACGGCGCCAGACGATATCGGTATCAATGGCATTGATATCGAGACGGGCGGACCGGCCGACATCGGCCTTGATGTTCTGGCCAAACAATCGGCCCTGAAATACGCGGGGCTTGCCAGCCGATACTTCGGCGCGAAACACCAGGTCAAACCTGCCGGCGATTTCTCCGGGCAGCAATGATCGAAACACCAGCGGCAGGTTGGCGGGCTGAAATCCGGAAGCTTCCGTATATAACCTGCCGTGCCAGGTTATCGGTTCGTCGAGCTTGCCGGCTACATCCGCAGAAAAACTGCAGGTGCCGCAAAAATTATCCGGAAAGATGCCACCGAAGGAAAGCTGATGGCGTGTGCCGTTACTTTCCAGGCGCAACTTGGCGCGGCTTACGACAAATGGTTTCTGATCCCGGTATTGGTCAAGCCAGCTTATACGGCTGCGTTTGAACTCGAGCACACCCAGGCGAGAAACAATATCATTAATATCCGGTTTGGCGGCGACTTCTTCAATGGTCGTTTCCCTGGCCTCGCCCGTATTACCGGTTCGAAACTCGAGACCACCAACCCACCAGCGTCCACCCTTGTCGCGACGGAAATCCAGATTGGTCTCATAAATTGTCAGGCTGGCCAGGCCGAGTCGCGCCGACAGCAACGACGTCAGCGACAGAATGGCGCGAACCCGCTTTGCGCCGACTATGGTGTCTCCCGACGTGGTGGCCACCCGGAGATCATAAAGATCAACCCCGGGAATAAATCCGTCCCAGACAATATTGATTCGCTCCGTGGAGATATCCAGGCCGGCGCGCTCCGAGATCAGCTGCTCGATATCACCCTTGTTCTGCAACAGGTGGGGCAAGCCGGCACGCAGACCAAAAAACGCGACAACGGCAACGATAACCAGGCCGACCAGGCTGTAACCTGCAAAACGACCGACAACAACTGACCATCGGCCAAGATGAAATCTGAATTGTGCGTCACCCTTGTGCATGATTCATCGGGCCCTACATCAGCACAACATCATATTGTTCCTGGCTGTACAGTGGTTCCACCTGCAAGTGAACCGGCTTCCCGATAAATTCCTGCAGGTTGGCGAGACTGGCTGCCTCCTCATCCAGCAACAGGTCCACCACCAGTTGCGATGCCATGACCATAAACTTGTCCGTATCAAACTGGCGCACTTCACGAAGAATTTCGCGAAAAATCTCATAACACACTGTTTGCGGCGTCTTCAACACACCGCGCCCGGAACAAACGGGGCATGGCTCACACAGAATATGTTCCAGGCTTTCGCGCGTACGCTTTCGTGTCAGCTCCACCAGGCCAAGTGGCGAAATCTCTGACATGTAAACCTTGGTGCGATCCCGGGACAATGCCTTTTCGAGTGCTCGTAATACCTGTCGCTTGTGATCCTTGTCGGCCATATCGATGAAATCAATGATGATCATGCCACCAAGATTCCTCAGTCGCAGTTGTCTTGCAATTGCCTGCGCCGCCTCCAGGTTGGTCTTGAAGATGGTTTCTTCCAGGTTTTTTCTGCCAACGTAGGCGCCGGTATTGACATCTATGGTAGTCATGGCCTCGGTTTGATCGAGGATAAGATAGCCTCCTGACTTGAGCATGACTTTTCGCTCCAGCGCCTTCTGAATCTCATCCTCAACCGAGTACAGATCAAAAACAGGCCGTTCACCGGGGTAATACTCAATACGACCCTTGACCTCGGGTATGAATTCGCGGGCAAACTCCAGTGCCTTGTTGTATGTCTCGCGTGAATCAATACGAATCTTCTCGACATTATCCAGAACAATATCGCGCATGGCTCGCAACGACAGTGACAGGTCCTCGTGGATCAACGTGGCACCGCCGGTGGACTTTATCCTTTCACCGGCAACGCTCCAGACACGCTGCAAATATCGTATATCATTTTTGATATCTTTCTCTGTTGCTGTCTCGGATGCAGTGCGCAGGATATAGCCACCACCACTTTCACCAGACTCATCCAGGACCGCAACAATGGTATCTTTCAGGCGAACACGCTCTTCCTCGTCCTCGATACGCTGGGAGATTCCAATATGATCAGTACCCGGCAGGTATACAAGATAGCGTGCCGGCAAGGTAAGGCTCATTGTCAGGCGCGCGCCCTTGCTGCCAAGCGGGTCCTTGACGACCTGCACCACGACTTCCTGGCCTTCGCGCAACAGTGTGGCAATAGGAGGAACATCAAAAGAAGTACCTGCCTCTTCGCTGTCACCCAGTTTCAGGGAAGGCTTGACATCAGACGCATGCAGGAACGCGGCTCGCTCCAGCCCGATATCAACAAACGCAGCCTGCATACCCGGAAGTATCCGGACTACCTTGCCTTTATAAATGTTGCCGACAATTCCGCGATTGTCGCTGCGCTCAATGTAGACTTCCTGGAGTACGCCGTTTTCAACTACGGCGACACGCACTTCCTGCGGTGTGACATTGATCAGAATTTCTTCGCTCACGATACCTTGCTACCTGTTTCACAACTTCATAAACGTCATCACCTGCTGCAACAGGCATGCGGTCTCGTACAAGGGCAACCCCATAACGCCGGAGTAGCTGCCTTCAAGCCGGGAAATATAGGCAGCGGCCTTTCCCTGGATACCGTAGGCGCCGGCCTTGTCTGCCGGCTCCCCGCTGG
Source organism: Gammaproteobacteria bacterium (assembly GCA_029880545.1). Classification (NCBI taxonomy): domain Bacteria; kingdom Pseudomonadati; phylum Pseudomonadota; class Gammaproteobacteria; species Gammaproteobacteria bacterium. Next base: position 291,375 of record JAOUOD010000002.1, read on the forward strand.
CCCAATATTCATCGATCCGGGATTCGGTCATGGCTGCAAACTGCACCCGGCTGACCTGCAATGCAGACCAGCTATGATCAGCATATATTATAGTAACGGCGGTTAAAACCTCGTGGGTCCTTCCGGCCAGAAGATGCAACATGGCCAGGCCGTCTTCCCGGTTGGCCGGCTTTCCCAGTATGCGGTTATCGACAACCACGACAGTATCGGCGCCCAGGGTCGGCAGGCGCTCCAGCCCCCTCTCCTCCCGCTGCCGGTATACATCTTCAGCCTTCTGTCGCGCCAGCCGACTGGCATAATCGGCAGCGACCTCGCCCGGCAAAAGGGCTTCATCGGTACCCGACACCATAATGTCGAAGTCGACACCAATCTGCTGCAGCAATTCCTGTCGCCGCGGCGAAGCCGAAGCCAGGCAGATTTTCGGTGGAAAGTCGGTCATTTTGCTAGAGCAATTCGATGGTTAACGTGAGGCCGAGTCTGTTTCACTAGCGGTGATATGGCAAGCCGGCGAGAATACTCCAGGCACGATAGGCCTGCTCGGCCACCACCACGCGGACAACCGGGTGAGCCAGGGTCAATGCCGACAGCGACCAGCGCGCCTCCGCGCGGTTCAGGCAATCTTCGGTCAGGCCTTCCGGGCCACCAACAAGCAGAGCTAGGTCGCGCCCGTCGTCCATACAGGACCGGACCCGGCCTGCGAGCATTTTCGAATCCAGGGATTTGCCAACCCGGTCCAGGGCCGCCACCCAGGCACCCCGGGGTATAGCTGCCTGCAGCCGCGTCGCCTCATCTTCGAGAATTCGCCTGATATCGGCATTCTTGCCACGCTTTCCGGCCGGGATCTCCTTCAGCTCCAACCGGCAATGTGGCGGCATACGCTTGCTGTATTCTTCCCAGGCCTGCTGGACCCAGGCTGGCATTTGTGTGCCAATTGACAACACCAGGATGCGCATATCAGCCTTCGAACGAAATCACGTCAGTCGTTACGCGACGAAATCTCGCCTGCCTCACCCCACAGCTTTTCCAGCTGGTAGAACAACCGGGTATCAGGATGCATGACGTGGGCGATGACATCGCCATAATCAAGCAGTACCCATTCGCCGTTGCGACGACCTTCAGTGCCAATAGGCTTGATGTTATGCTCGTCGCGCAGCGTTTCGACCACGCGGTCCGCCACTGAACTGACGTGACGACTGGATGTACCGCTGGCAATAACCAGGTAATCGGCCACGTCTGATATGTTGCGCACGTCCAGCACCTTGATATCAACGCCCTTGGCGTCATCAATAGCCTTGCTGATGAGTTGTTGCAGTTTTTCCGGATCCATTAACTGTCCTGTATAGTCATCGTCATAAATAAAGCTTGTGTTCGCGGATATATTGAATCACTGCAGCGGGCACCTGCGCGGAAACATTGTCACCGCGGGCAATGGCTGCGCGCACATCACTGGCCGCAATCGCCTGTTCCGTTACCGTTTGCAGGCAGATGCAACCGCAGCGCCTGCTTGCCAGCATCGACACGTCATCACAAAAACGTGATGTCATCCACACCGGCATATCCTCCTTGCTGATTACATAGCCTGGACGTGACATGGCAACAACGTGGCACAATTCGAACATCTGTTGCCACTCGTGCCATTTATCCAGTGTCATCAGGCTGTCAGCGCCCACCAGCAGGCACAACACCTGGTCATCAGCCAGTGATTGACGCAGGTAACGCAACGTATCGACCATGTAGGAGGGCCCGTCACGATGATACTCGCAATCATCAACAACAAATCCTTGCTGGTCGCGGACTGCCAGCTGCACCATCTCCAGCCGCGCCCTGGCCGGGGCAACAGGCGCCTGGCGATGCGGCGGTTGCGCTGCCGGAACAAAGCGCACTTCACTCAGTTGCAGCGCAGCATAACTTTCCAGCGCGGTGCGCAAATGCCCGAAGTGAACAGGATCAAAGGTACCGCCGAAGATGCCTACCAGTTCCACCGTGCGGTCACTTTACTGGCGAATGTGGCCATCACCCAGCACGATAAATTTCTGCGACGTCAGTCCCTCAAGACCCACCGGCCCGCGAACATGCAGCTTGTCAGTACTGATGCCGATCTCGGCGCCGAGCCCGTATTCAAAACCATCGGCAAACCGGGTTGAGGCATTAACCATGACTGAACTGGAGTCCACTTCACGCAGGAATCGTCGGGCAGTTGCATAGTCCTCGGTAATAATGGATTCCGTATGACCGGAACTGTGTCGCTGCAGGTGATCCAGCGCTTCATCAAGACCGGATACAATCCTGATCGACAGGATTGGCGCCAGGTACTCTTCATCCCAGTCTGCATCTGTTGCAGCAACAGCATTACTGACCAATGCCCGGGTTTTGTCACAACCACGAAGCTCAACACCCTTTTCCGTATACATGTCAGCGAGTTGCGGCAATACCCTGGCGGAAACACTTTCCGCCACCAGCAATGTCTCTGTGGTATTGCAGGTACCGTAACGCTGGGTCTTGGCGTTAAACGCAACCTTGATCGCCTTGTCCACATCAGCTTTGTCATCAATATAAACATGGCACACGCCGTGCAGATGCTTGATCACCGGTACACGGGCATCACGACTGATGCGCTCGATCAAGCCCTTGCCGCCGCGCGGTACAATCACATCAACAAAGTCCTCCATGGTAATAAGCGCACCTACCGCTTCGCGATCGGTTACTTCCACCACTTGCACCAGCTCCTGCGGCAGCCCGGCACTGGCCAGGCCTTCGCGTATGCATTCGGCGATAGCGCAGTTGGAATGAATTGCTTCCGAACCACCACGCAAAATGGCGGCGTTGCCTGACTTGAGACACAGTGCTGCAGCATCGGCTGTCACGTTGGGGCGCGACTCATAGATGATGCCAATGACGCCCAGCGGGACGCGCATCTTGCCCACCTGGATCCCGGAAGGCCGGTAACTCATATCGGTGATTTCACCAACCGGGTCCGGCAAGGCAACAATCTGGCGTATACCTTCCGCCATGGCGACAACACGATCAGCATTCAATTCAAGACGATCGAGCAAGGCTGCATCCAGACCACTGTTTCGACCCGCTTCCATATCGCGTGCATTTTCTGCAATCAGCTGATCAGCGCGGGCTTCAATCGCAGCGGCCATGGCCAATAGCGCGGCGTTCTTGGGATTGGTCTCGGTGCGCGCCAATACTCGACTGGCGTCACGCGCCTGTCGACCAAGTTTTGTCATGTAGTCAGCTATGTTCATTGTCTTTTCTGCAGTATGGGTTGTCATGGTCTTGTCCACGACCCGTTTATATCAAGGGGAATCCAGCCACGCTATCATAGCTCATCTGTACGCACGGCGCCGGGCATTTATGGCTTGGGCGCCACCAGGCTCAATGGCAATCCGGCAAGCGCCAGCGCCAATGCTTCCAGTGCCTGCCAGCCGTTTTGCCATGGCGCACGACCCGGTCGACCCTTAATCACCCTGTCCACCACGCCTGCCAGGCAAAGAAGTTGCTGGCAACTGTCCAGTGAGTGACGCTTCAAGCCCTGCCTGACCAGCGCCTGGCGCTTGTCCCAGACGCGATACTGTTGAAACAATTCGGCTTCCGACTGGCCGCCGGCACGGCCATTGGCGATCGCAACCAGTTGGCGAATCTCCCGGGTCAGCGCCCAGTTCACCAGCACCGGTGCCGCGTTTTCCGATTGCAAGCCGACAATCATGCGCCGAACTGCATTGGCATCCCCGCCCAGGCACACGTCGACGAGCCGGAAAATATCAAAGCGCGCGTTGTCGCTCAGGCTTGACTCGATGGTCGCCAGCTCGATACGGCCCTGGTATTCCAGCGCCAGCTTTTCGATCTCCTGTGACGCCGCCAACAGGTTGCCTTCAAAATTCCATGCCAGCTGATCCAGCAGACCCTCACCCGGCTCAAGGCCATGCATTCTCATGCGTTGGCGCAACCAACCGGGCATTTCCTGTGACGATACCGGGTACACGGTCAACCAGGCGCCCGCGGCATCCAGGCTCTTGACCCACTTGGTACGCTGAACTTCCGGCTCCAGTTTGCCGGTGATTACCACCAGCACCGTATCTTCGGGTGGATTTTCAGCCAGTTCTACCAGGGTCTTGCCACCGGTATCGCCGGGTCGACCGCCAGGCATGCGCAACTCAAGCAGGCGACGCTCGGCAAACAATGACATGGACTGTCCTGCCTGCTGCAGCCGACTCCAGTCGAAGCCGGTTTCAACCGTATACACCTCGCGCTCAGCATAGCCCTGCTCATGAGCCGCCTGCCTCAATGCCTGGCAGGCCTCTTCCAGCAACAGGGGTTCGTCACCGCTCATCAGGTATACCGGTAATAACGGCGATTTGAAATGTGCGTCCAACTGGTTCAGGTAAAGTCGCATGACTTGCGCCTCAGGGTTCGGTACGCAAATGGATCAGGCGTGCGATAACCTGGTCAACAACAGTTGCACGCAACTGCTCTTGCAAGGCTTCTTCCTGGCGCGACATGCCCAGGGCGTCCCGCGAGTCATAACGAAAATCCTGCTGCGCATAAACTGCCTGTGGCGGAATAACCGCTTTGCCATCCGCACCATCGAGCTGGTATGTCAGCCTGTACACCAGAACATAATCCGTTGCCGTACCGGTCAGCGGGTTCACCGACAATACGCGCCTTTCCATCAATTCCGATTTCAGTTTCAACGAAGCTGCGTTCTTTTTATCAGACAGGCTGACGCCGGCACGTTCGACCAGTGCATTTTGCAGCATGGAACTGACCAGGCTGCCCTTGAGCCCGCCTTCATCCACGCGCATGGCCTGATACGCCGGTGCAATAGCACCGGAGCGGGTGCCACGCAACTGGAACCCGCACGCTGTCAAGGCAACGGTCAGCAAAATAATTCCGGACAAACGCAAGTTCACTGGCATCATCCCACGACGATGTTGATCAACCGGCCCGGAACCACGATGACCTTGCGCACGGTCTTGCCTTCGGTGTGGCGCATGACATTCTCATCAGCCAATGCCTGTTTTTCGATAGCATCCTTGCCCGCTTCAGCCGCCACCATGATCTGGCCACGCTTCTTGCCGTTTACCTGGACAACCAGTTCAATAGTATCCTGCTTCAATGCCGATTCATCGGCAACCGGCCAGCCGGCATCCAGAATATCGTCGCCATAACCACATTGCTGCCACAGGTGATGGGTAACATGCGGAATAATCGGCGCCAGCAACCGCAGCAGGATGCTAACCCCTTCTGCAAGAACCGCCTCAAAGCCAATTTGTGAAGGGACTGAATATTCTTCGCCGCTGCGAACCGCGCCCGGGAGTTTGTTCAGCGCATCCATCATTGCATTCACCATCTTCATTCCGGCTGCAACTACAGTGTTAAACTGCTGCCGAGCGATATCTCGATTTGCCTGATCAAGTAATTGATGAATTTCAGTCCTAATCTTCGCTTGATCACTATGCAGACCACTCCAGTCGATACTTCCGGTCTGCTTACGCTCGTGCCAATGCACTATGGAAGATTTGTGGTAATCGTCCTGCACCAGCATCCAGAGTCGCTTGATGAATCGATAGGCACCCTCAACACCACTATCCGACCACTCGAGACTTTGCTCGGGCGGCGACGCAAACATGGTGAACAGGCGAACCGTGTCGGCACCGTATCTTTCAATCAGCTCTTGCGGGTCAACAGTATTGCCCTTGGACTTGGACATCTTGCTGCCATCTTTCAGCACCATGCCCTGGGTCAACAGTCGCGCGAACGGTTCATCGTTTTTCACCAGGCCGGCATCGCGCATCAACTTGTTGTAGAAACGCGCGTACAGCAAATGCAGGATGGCATGCTCAATACCGCCGATATACTGATCGACAGGCAGCCAGTAGTTGGCTGCTTCATCCAGCATGGCCTCGTTGTTGTTACTACAGGCATAGCGGGCAAAATACCAGGACGACTCCATAAAGGTATCAAACGTATCGGTTTCCCGTTCCGCCTTGCTGCCACACCCGGGGCAAGTGGTTTCATAAAACCCGGGATCTTTCTTGATGGGCGAGCCGACGCCACTGAACTCCACGTTCTCGGGCAAAACCACGGGCAGCTGATTTTCCGGCACCGGAACGGCGCCACAATCAGGGCAATTAATAATAGGTATAGGCGCACCCCAGTAACGCTGGCGTGATACACCCCAGTCGCGCAGGCGATAGGTCGTCTGCTTTTCGCCCAGCTGGATTGCTGCCAGATTGCCGGCAATAGCATTGACGGCATCGGCTGATGACAGACCGTTTAACGATTCAAATGGCGGCAGCAGCCCGTAGACATGGCCGTAGGCGGCATAGTCCTCGCGCCAGGCAGCTTCATCAAACTGCCAGTCGGCATCGGCTTCCGGCTTCACTACCGGCTTGACAGGCAAATTGTATTTCCTGGCAAAGGCAAAATCGCGCTCGTCATGGGCCGGTACGGCCATTACCGCACCCTCGCCATAACCCATCAGCACGTAGTTACCTACCCACAACGGCAGCGACTCGCCGGTCAGGGGATGCATAACCGTCAGCCCGGTATCCATACCCCGTTTTTCCAGGGTTTCGATATCGGCTTCGGCAGTACCCGTTTTTTTGCACTCTTCGATAAACGCCGCCAGCTTTGGGTTGTCCTTGGCGGCATACAGTGCCAGCGGGTGTTCGGCGGCCACTGCCACGTAGGTGGCGCCCATCAAGGTATCGGCACGGGTGGTGAATACCCACAAGTCACCGCCACCGTTGACGCCATGGGGAAAACCGATGCGCACGCCGTGACTCTTGCCGATCCAGTTGCGCTGCATGGTGCGCACCTGCTCCGGCCATTCATCGAGCTTGTCCAGCTCGGCCAGTAACTCGTCGGCATAATCCGTGATTTTCATGAACCACTGCGGTATCTCCTTGCGCTCTACCGAGGTATCGCAGCGCCAGCAACGGCCATCAATAACCTGCTCGTTGGCCAGCACGGTCATATCGTGGGGGCACCAGTTCACCGGCGCGGTTTTCTTGTAAACCAGGCCTTTTTCAAACAGGCGCGTAAACAGCCACTGTTCCCAACGATAGTACTCCGGGCGACAGGTGGCCAGCTCACGACTCCAGTCATAGCCAAAGCCCAGGCGCTTCAACTGGCCGCGCATGTAGTCAATATTTTCGTAGGTCCACTTGGCCGGGGGTACGTTGTTCTTGATGGCGGCGTTTTCCGCCGGCAGGCCAAATGCATCCCAGCCCATGGGCTGCAACACGTTCTTGCCAAGCATGCGCTGGTAGCGACTAATGACATCGCCGATAGTGTAATTGCGCACATGGCCCATGTGCAGCCGACCCGACGGGTACGGGAACATGCACAGGCAGTAATATTTCTCCCTGGACGGGTCTTCGCTTACCTCGAAGCTGCGGTTTTCCTGCCAGTACTGCTGGGCGTCTTTTTCGATGTCGTCTGGACGATATTGCTGGTCCGAAGTTTCCACGGCGTGCTCACCTGTTTGCTCAGTTGCTGAAAAGGCGAAGCATACCGTATTTGTGCAATCCAGACAGGTGGTGGCAACTATCGGAATTCGTACAGTTTTGCGAATTCCGAATCCCCGGGGACCGGAAAATACCGAGCACCGGCCAAGGGTCGATAAAAATCCAGGCCGGTAAATTCCGCAACCCGGCCAACTGAATTCACTACACCCGGGGGATGAACACTTCCGCTGAACCCTGAGTCCGAACCGGCTCCGGCCTGCAATCCGTGTCGAGTCAATCCATCGCAATCTTTTTCCTAAGCTGCTTCTGTTGCCCATGCCTGGTCTTGCTGTCCATTCGCCGCACCCGGGACGCGCGGGTCGGGCGCGTGGCCTTGCGCGGTTTTTGCATTTCCATGGATTTCACGACCAGGGTCTTGAGTCGTTCCAGCGCATCATCACGATTTTTTTCCTGTGTGCGAAAACGTTGGGCCTTGATCACGACAACGCCATCAGCCGAAATGCGACGATCTTTCAGCTCCAGCAGGCGCTGCTTGATGGATTCCGGCAACGATGACGCCTTGATATCAAAGCGAAGATGAATGGCACTGGAGACCTTGTTGACGTTCTGGCCACCGGCGCCCTGGGCGCGAATGGCGCTGAACTGGATGTCAGTCAGAGGTATTGACAGGGATTGATTGATGCTCAGCATGGGCCAATCTTATTCTGCTATGGCCCACAATGCCACGAACCGGATCAGTACTTACGTTTCGCCCATGCCAGCGGAATCAGCATGGCACCGATCAAAACAAGCACTCCAGAATTCCCGATAACCACGTACGGCGTGGCGCCACGCGTGGGCTGGAGCGTTGCCCGCAATACCGCAGTTTCAAATTGCGGCGTCCTGGCGGCAATCGTGCCATCAGCATTCACAACCAGTGACGGCCCGGTGTTGGCGGCGCGCACCAGCGGCCTGCCGGTTTCCAGTACGCGCATGCGTGCAATTTGTACACGCTGATGCGGCGCCAGTGAATTTCCGAACCAGGCATCCTCGGACAAATTGATAATCAGGCCAGCTTCCGGCAACTGCTCAATCAATTCCTCGCCAAAGGAGTCTTCATAACATATAGACATCGCCGCCAGGTGACCGTTGACCCGGTAACGCATATC